>NZ_JAHRFC010000082.1:0-2846 GCF_020883015.1 Microcoleus sp. CAWBG640 | reverse complement strand
CAAGGGGGACTTTGACCACTTCTTGCTCCCCCCTTATTAAGGGGGGCTGGGGGGGATCTCCGGGGCTGGAAACAGATGCTAAAGGACAGGAAGAGGGTGGGCACGGGGGCACCGCCCCTACAGTGGGAATCTTATTTTATCGCGCTCATTATCTGTCGGGAAATCTTGCACCTATTGATGCACTTTGTCAAGCTTTATCAGAGCGAAATTTAGTACCAGTTCCCGTGTTTGTGTCTTCTTTGCGAGAACCTGAATTGCAAGTGGAATTGCGGGAATATTTTCAGCCCAAAGACGCAGAACCAATTCAATTATTGCTGAACACGACAAGTTTTGCAGTTTCAGGTTTCAACAGTCCCGACTCAGAACAAAATACTTTAAAATTGTTAGATGTTCCAGTCTTGCAAGCCATATTTAGTGGCGGTGGTTTACAAGAGTGGGAAAGTGACTTGCAAGGACTTTCGCCCCGCGATGTGGCGATGAATGTAGCTTTGCCAGAAGTGGATGGGAAAATCATTACGAGGGCGGTTTCTTTTAAGGCTGTACAAACTTGGAATAGTGAATTAGAAACTGATGTTGTGGGTTATGTCGCTGCGGCCGATCGCATTTCATTTGTAGCAGATTTAACTACAAACTGGGTAAACCTCAAACAAACTCCCCCAGCCAACAGACGCATCGCCATCATTCTCGCCAATTATCCCACCCGCAACGCCAGATTAGCCAACGGTGTCGGCTTGGATACGCCTGCTAGCTGTGTGGAAATCCTGAAAGCTTTGCAGCAAGCTGGTTATCAAGTAGATAATATTCCCCACAGCGGCAACGAGTTAATTGAAATGCTCACATCCGGCGTGACAAATGACCCGGAAGGACGGGAATTGCGCCCTATAAATCAATATTTAGATTTGGCGGAATATCAAGATTATTTTGCAACTTTGCCACAGCAAGTTCAAGATGGAATTTGTAACAGATGGGGCTTAGCAACGGGAGAAAAAACGGAACTTTTGGCTGCCCATCTGTTTCCCATTCCGGGGATTCAGTTTGGGAATGTGTTTGTGGGAATTCAACCATCACGGGGATACGAAATTGACCCTAGTTTGAACTATCACGCACCGGATTTAGAACCTACTCATAATTACCTTGCTTACTATTATTGGTTACGCCAAAATTTTGGTTCTCAGGCAATTATTCATGCGGGAAAACATGGTAATTTAGAATGGCTTCCCGGCAAAAGTGTCGCTTTATCCAGCAATTGTTATCCCGAAGTTGCATTAGGCGCAATGCCGAATTTTTATCCGTTTATTGTCAATGATCCGGGGGAAGGTTCCCAGGCAAAAAGACGATCGCAAGCCGTGATAATCGACCACCTCACCCCGCCCATGACTCGCGCCGAACTTTATGGGCCTTTGCAGCAGTTAGAGGCCTTAATCGACGAATATTGCGAGGCGCAAAGCTTAGATCCGTCTCGATTACCGATGATTCGCGATCGCATTGTCGCCCTCACCAACAAAGAAAACTTAGACAAAGACTTAGGAATTCAACTAAATAAATCAGAATTTACCGAATTTATCACCCGCACCGATGGCTATCTTTGCGAACTCAAAGAATCCCAAATTCGCGACGGATTGCACATTTTTGGACAGTGCCCCCAAGGGCGACAGTTGAGAGATTTGATCATTGCGATCGCCCGCCATCCCACCAACGGGCGATCGGGCTTAACCCGCGCCCTAGCAGAAGACTCAGGCTATGATTTCGACCCCTTAACCTCCGATCCCACCTCCCAAATTCAACAGCGCACAGCGGGCGATTTAACAGCAGAAATAGAAGAACAAGCCATCCAATTAGTCGATAAATTAATCGAAAATCTCCCGGTTGACTCCCATGAATCGGCGATTAAAAATCTCCCCATAGGAAAAGCAACCAAACCAGAAATAGACTGGATAGCAAACTATCTTTTACCATCACTCCTCCAAACAAACCAAGAAATTACCAATCTTTTGCGTGGCTTAGATGGGGGCCACATAGCCAGCGGCGCATCCGGCGCACCCACCCGCGGCCGCCCCGATGTATTACCCACAGGCCGCAATTTTTACTCCGTAGATATCCGCGCTATTCCCACAGAAACCGCATGGAGAGTTGGGAAAGTTGCAGCCGAAACTTTAATCGAAAGATACACCCAAGAAAATGGCGAATATCCGAAAACTTTGGGCTTGTCTGTGTGGGGAACATCCACCATGCGAACCGGAGGAGATGACATTGCAGAAGCTCTAGCATTGATCGGAGTTCAGCCAGTTTGGGATGGCCCTTCGCGCCGGGTTGTAGATTTTGAAGTTTTGCCAATTTCAGTTTTGGGACGGCCCAGAGTCGATGTTACTTTGCGAATTTCTGGCTTTTTTCGGGATGCTTTTTTTAATTTAATTGATTTATTTGATTCGGCGGTAAAAGCTGTGGCAGATTTAGATGAACCAGCCGAAAGCAATCCTTTAGCAGCACAGGTTAAACAGGAAATTCAAGATTGGGAATCGACTGGTTTGAGTCGGGAAGATGCTAAATTGCGATCGCAATTTCGCGTCTTTGGTTCCAAACCGGGTGCCTACGGCGCGGGACTTCAAGGCATAATTGAAGCTCAAAACTGGACAGATGATGGAGATTTAGCAAAAGCTTACATTAATTGGAGCAGTTACGCCTATACAAGTACCCCCCCTTATCAAGGTGGGGCTAATTCCACTCATACCCCCCCAACCCCCCCTTATCAAGGTGGGGCTAATTCCACTCATACCCCCCCAACCCCCCCTTACCAAGGGGGGGCTAATTCCATCAATACCCCCCCAACCCCCCTTACCAAGGGGGGG
>NZ_JAHRFC010000081.1:0-20587 GCF_020883015.1 Microcoleus sp. CAWBG640 | reverse complement strand
TGCAGAATGCTATTTTGTCTAATACTAGGCTGACTAAGGTTCAATTGAGTGGTACAAATATAGATGCGGTGAGGGATTTTCGTCAGGCTGATTTGGAACGTGCCAATTTACGGGGGACGAATGTGGGGCCTGTGGTTTGTGTGAACACTCGTTTTCCTGATTGTGTTTTGAATTTGGAGTGATTAGTCGCCTAGACTGATGTGTGGTTCTAGACAAACGAAGTCCGCCTGGGCGGACTTTCTGTTTTTAAGTGTTGGAGGAGGTACGGGAAGTGCGATCGGCCTTTGAAGCAATGTTTGTGTGGTTATGATAGAATGCCAGTAAACCTAGTTTGATTAGTGCAAGTCAGCCAACTGTTGCGAGGTTAAATGCTATGACACAGTTTGTTTTAGATAGCTTTCAAGCTCTCAGCTCTAGTATTAAAACGAAAATAGAGGAAGCTAGGCAAAAGCTCGAAACGGAATTTGTTATTTCTGAATTTGATAGTTTAATATTAATACTTACTACTAAAATTGATGAAATAAATAGTTTAGCTCCTTCCCATTGGAAGAATATCAAATTATTTAACCACGAAGACGCGAAGGACACGAAGTCAGAGGAAAGAAGTAGTACATCATTTGCCGAGGAGGGAGTAATACATGAACATTTAACTGCTGAAGAGTTATTTGTAATATCAAAGAAGTTTGAAGAGGTGAACGAATTCGTACTTTATGACATTGGAAAATACGCTTGGAAAATATCTTTAGACGAAAAGTTAAAGGAGATCATAAAAAAATTCACTGATGATTGTAGTAAGGATTTAAAGACTTGTCAAATATTGTATGAGGCTCTGGGCTTGATCGATCTAGCGAGCACTACAAAAGATGAGATAGATAGATGCGTACATTATGTTAGAGCATATCAACTATTCCGAGAACTTGCTACTAATTATTGGGATAATATTCCGGTTGAAGGTCGGCAACCTTTTTCATTCCTTCATAAAAAAATCTTAGAAGCGGGAACATTTTCGCTTTGTTCAGTATTTGCAAAAGATAAAGACCTTAAATCACTCCCGAAAAAGCAACTAGAAAATCTGTCTATTTCTGTAGAAGAAATCTCGAAATTAAATCCTTTGAATGGGATAATTAACTACCTACCTGAACTAGAAAAGGTGGTCAATATAGCTGTGGAGGAAACTAGGAAGTGGATAGAATTGGGTATTGATATTAGCGATCCATGCGTGGTAACACCTTTAGAAGAGACGGCAGACAAATATCCAGCAATTGCTGAATATTGCAACGATATTTTAATAGAAATGGTAAAAGAACAAATGAATCCAAGAAAAATTTCCTCGCCTGACATAAACGCAGAAATTTTAGAGGAGTTTTGATGATAAAATTTTAAGGAAAAAGTATGATTAAGTATTTATGACTTGGGAAGAATTTTTAGCGGAAGGAGATTATGCTGTAACACTTATTCGCAATGGACTGAGGAAACGGGGAATTAATGCAGGAGAGTCTTTTGTTACTCAGTTTAATACTGACGAAGATATTCCTGTGTATGATAATTTAGGCAATAAAATTTTTTGGATATCTGTAAAAACAGTGTTCCAGTCTATTACAGATCCGATTCGACAAATACCGCCCGGTTATAAAGGTTGGATGTGCGGTGAAGTAGAAAGTAAACAATGGGTAAACCCGCCAGCAGTAGTTATTTGGTACTGTCGAAATACCACCACAGCTTGGGGAGCAATAACGCCAACACGTCCCAGTACCAAGTGGATTATTTATCCAGATAGATACGGTACAAAACTAGACAAACGCAAAACAGCCGCGACAGGTGAAACTCATTATATTTACCCTTCTTATTGCGTGCCAAATTCAGAAATAATTAGTAAAGATGAAGTTATAAACTATATTCAGCAGTTATCCATATCATGTTAATTCACAATGATACAAAGCTTGTAAGATGTGATGATAAAAATTGCCGCCAACAACATCACTCGGTTGCTAGCGACAAAAAACCGATTAACCGTCTTATTTCAAAGGCTTAGTGGAATTCGCACAAAATTTTTCGTCCACAATAGCTGAACTGATATTAACCGCCTGCATGGTGGATGATGGAAGAACTAAGTCTTGGGGGGCGACTACCATTTTTTTACAAACAAGTTCGCTGCTGCCTACAGAGGCAAAGTTCCAAGCGTAAAATTCGGGGTTGCTGACTGTCGCAGTGGCTGGATTCATACCTAGTGCTGTCAGCAATACTAACTCTAAGGTCACTAAAGCTACGATCGCAAATCTCAGCATATTCTTTTTTGAACCTGAAAATTCACTTGATTACTATTCTCTATTATTGCCTGGGTTTTGTGCAACGTCAATCGATTTGAGATTTGAGATTTGAGATGGGAAAAATGCAGCAAGCTACGCGCCGGATGAATCCAGGGGCGATTATTTATTCTGCCGCCATATTCAAATCATAGGAAATAGGCTTTGAGGATTTAGAAACTACCACGAATTCATAATAACCAGCATCATCCAACAATCCTGACCAACTAAGTCCCTCTGCATCTTCCAGCAAAGCTCGTGACTTGTTTGTCCGCCCCGGAGTATAAATTGACAGCAGAGTAGATTTAGGGGGAGCTTGCAAATTTACTCGCAGAGTTTGATTTTGAGCTAGTCTGGCTATGTAAGCTTTCCCTTCTCCTGGTTTGAGATTGCCTTTGAGGGTTTTTTGGGAAGCTCGGTTTTCAAATTCAACGCTTTCGATAGTTGCTCCTGCTTGTAAGGCTGCGAGGGCATCTGCTGTAATTGCTTGCCAAATTTGTCCGATCGCCAAACCAATTATATTACGATCGCGCGGTTGTTCTGGAAACAGATAGAAAAACTTAGCATCAGCCAAATCATAAAGCGCCCGACTACTCAAATTGATCTTGTTGACTTCCACTTTCCAGGTATTGATATCGCTGGTGTCGTAACTGCCCAACTTCTTTCTAGCGTTACTGCTGATGTTTTCCAATTTGTCAAGTAATTCGTCACCGATTTTTTGCCACCTTTCTCGCCAAGTGCGATCGCCCTCACCTTCTTTTAGCAGCCGTCCTCCCAATTCCGGGTATTTGGCATAGAAAGTCTCGTCCACCAGACTCACGTAATCATTATAAAATCTATCGTCAATTTCTAATTTTTGAAAGCGATCGCGCAAAGCATCTTCCTGCTGCTGCTTTGGGCCCGTAGCTACGGGAATTTTCTGCACTTTAGATTGCAGATTTAGCAAATAATTACCCGCAAACCAGCCCAATCCTCCCATACTTGACAAAACTGCCACCACCAGTAACACCATTTTCCAAGCCGGCAACTTTTCCTGACTGCGAATATTAGTCATGGAAACCGGAACTCCCGGCAGTTTCGGGGGCACGATAGGTATGGGCTGTAACTCCGGCGGCGCTTGGGTGGGCGGAAAGGTTGATGTTGGTGTCGGTTGTGAGTGAGGCATGGAAGCCGGATTGCCAGAGAGAGCCTGCATTACCTCGCGAGCCGAGGAATAGCGATCGCTAGGCCCGTGAGCGAGCATTTTATCTAACACCAGGGCCAAATTGGGAGACACAGAACATTCCGATCGCCAATGCCAATTGAGGGTATGGCTGTCGAGCAACTGATGGGGTTCTTTCCCTGTCAGCAATACCAAAACCGTTGCCGCCAGAGCGTACAAATCGCTGTGGGGATACACAATGCCCATCTGCATCTGTTCGGCGGGGGCGTAGCCGAGTTTACCGATGCGAGTGGCGGGGGCCGGAGTGCTGTTAGTTTCTGCAAACAGAGACTCTGCGGTGGCGGCGACTTGTTTGACTCCGCCGAAGTCGATAAGTACGGGCATCCCGTCAGACAGTCGCAGAATCAGGTTATCTGGGGAGATGTCGCGGTGAATGACTCCCAGAGAGTGAGTATATTCCAGCACTGGCAAAAGCTGGATCAGCAGTTGGTTGACTTCGGCTTCTATGAAGCGCAAACCTTGAGGTTTGCGGGCATCTAGCAGAAAACGGTAGGTTTGACCTGGTACGTAGTCTTGGACGAGAAATAGGTAGCCTCGATCGCTAATATTCACCCGAAACAGTTCGCGGAAGTTGGGAATTTGGTTGTGTTTGAGCTTGTAGAGCACTCCGGCTTCCCGCTCGAAGAGTTCCTCGGATTTCTGTAAAGCGTAACTCCCCTGTACTTGGGGCGCAAATTCTTTTAAAACACAGGGCTCGTTAAATCGGTGAGCATCTTCAGCGAGGTAGGTGCGCCCGAAGCCACCATGTCCCAATTCGCGGACAATGCGGTAGTGGTTGCTGAGTGTAATGCCGGGGTAGATAGGATTAGTCATTGGAACTTGTTGCGTCGGATTTTGACCAAAAAAATGGGATTCAAGCCCCGTCCTTCGCTTGACGGCTTTATTTATGCTACAATAGTTGCCGTAGAATTGTTCCACGTCAAGTGATTGTCTTAGAATTCAAGGCGAAAGGAAAAACAACTCAATATTCGGCGATAGACGAGGCGATTAGAACCGCTCAATTTGTCAGCAACAAATGCATCCGATTCTGGATGGATAATCGTGGTGTAGGACAGAAGGAACTATATCGCCATAACACTAAGCTGAGGGCAGAGTTTCCCTTTGTAAATGCCTTGAACTCTCATGCCTGCCAAGTTGCGGTTGAGCGTGCCTATTCTGCCATCGCTCGGTTTTACGAGAATTGTAAAAAGGCAATTCCTGGAAAGAAAGGTTATCCGCAGTTCAAGAAGAATTGTCGCTCAGTTGAGTACAAGACTTCAGGCTGGAAGCTTTCCGAGGACAGACGTACAATCAACTTCATCGACAAGAAAGGCATTGGTAGACTAAAACTCAAAGGAACGTGGGACTTACATTTCTACCAGTTAGACCAGATAAAACGAGTCAGGTTAGTACGTCGGGCTGATGGCTACTACGTTCAGTTTCTGATTAGGAATGAGCACCAAGCAGTAGCTGCTCAACCAACTGGTAAAACTGTTGGTTTGGATGTAGGGCTTAAAGAGTTCTACACCGACAGCAACGGTCAAACCGAACCTAATCCCAAGTTTTATCGAACCAACGAGAAGCGGTTGAAGTTTAGACAACGCCGTGTTTCTCGTAAAAAGAAAGGCTCTGCCAATCGCCAGAAAGCCATTAATAGACTAGGGCGAGTACACCTCAAAATAAGTAGGCAACGTGAAGAACACGCTAAGAGAGTGGCGCGTTGCGTAATCCAATCTAACGATTTGGTCGCCTATGAAAATTTGAGGATTAAAAACTTGGTAAAGAATCATTGTCTCGCCAAATCTATCAATGATGCAGGTTGGTATCAGTTCAGGAAGTGGTTAGAGTATTTTGGAAAGAAGTTAGGTAAGATAACTGTTGCAGTTAACCCAGCCTACAGGTCCCAAGAATGCTCATGCTGTCACACGGTGGTGAAAAAGTCTCTATCAACGAGAACTCACGTTTGTCGATGTGGGCTGGTTCTAGACCGAGACTGGAATGCGGCACTTAACATTCTGAGCTTAGCCTTGAGTACCACAGGGCATGTGGGAACTTGGGTCAAAGACCCCAACGCTTCGGGAGATTCGACCTCTACTTTGATTGGAGTCATCCAGTCTGAGCAAGTTGGGTCTGTGAACGAAGAATCCCCGTCCTTCGCTTGACGGGCGAGTGTCAAATTAATCAAGACATACTCGTCGATAGACGAGCTTTATGGGCAAGTCGGTGTTGTCAGTTGAGCAGTTCTGATATTTTGATAGGATGTGCGATCGAGGGCAAGAAACTCAAAAAACCCAGAAATCTGAAGCAAAGGCTGCATCGATAGAGGCAGAAAGCAATTTTGTCAACAGCTTGGTGATGGGCTTGCAGTATAGTGAAAAAAATCCGATTCAATTCGAGGGTTGTTAATGAATTTTTTATCCCTACCAAAATGGTTGCTGCACTCGACAGCAGTTGCCGTTTTAGCTGCTGTATATTACAGCACCGCTGAATTGGGACGATTTTTGGCATCCACCCCGGACAATGTGACTCCCGTTTGGCCTCCTGACGGATTCGCTTTAGCAGCCGTCCTGTTAGTAGGATATCGCGTTTGGCCTGGAATTTGGATCGGTTCATTTTTTGCCAATATTTGGGCTTTTTTGGACAAAACAAATCCAGCTTCTGTAGCTATTTCCATCGCCATTGCTTCTAGCATCGCCGTGGGAACTAGCGGCTCGGCAATCTTAGGCAGTTTCCTGCTACATAAGTTTGTGGGAAGTCGCCATCTGTTCGATCGCCCCCAAAGTGTGTTCAGATTTGTAGTTATGGGGGGAATGTGTGGGCCCATTGTCAGTGCCACAGTCGGGATTACCACTCTCTATTTGCGAGGTATAGTCCCTCTGGAAAGTTGGGGAACTAACTGGTTTACATGGTGGATGTCTAATGTAGGCGGGATTCTGATTTTTACTCCTCTGTTGTTAATCTGGAGTCCACTACTTTTAGAGCTTATTCAAGAATTGTTTGAATTCGGCAATGCCCCAATCCAGCAAAAATACCACCGGAAATTTAAACATTTTAAATCTCGGCCATTTCAGTTACAACAGGCTGAATTTATTCTATTAATCCTGCTGGTATGTGCTGTCGGTCAAGTTGCTTTTGGTGGCGGCTATCCGGTGGAGTATATGATGATTCCTTTTATCCTATGGGCCGTATTTCGTTTTGACATCAAAGGGTCAACCTTATTAATTTTTATTGTTTCTGCCATTGCTGTTTTAGGAACAGTTAAAGGTGGCGGACCCTTTGTACGTCCCGATCTGAATGAATCTCTGGTGTTATTGCAGTCTTTTATCGGCGTTGTGGTACTGACTAATTTAATGCTGTATGCTGCGATCGCACAACGGCAGCAAGTAGAGGATCGGTTACGAGTTCAAAGTCAAAAACTGAAAAAAACCTTACTAGACTTACAGCAGGCACAAGCTCAATTAATCCACAACGAAAAAATGTCTAGTTTGGGACAATTAGTGGCGGGAGTTGCTCACGAAATCAATAACCCGATTACTTTTATTGGTGGAAATTTAGCTCACGCTAATCGATATACTCAAGATTTGCTAGAGCTGGTTAAATTGTATCAAAAATTTTATCCTCAACCAGCCCCAGAAATTCAAAATGCCATAGAAGAATTGGATCTAGAGTTTGCGATGCAAGATTTGCAAAAAGTTTTAGCTTCTATGAAAAAAGGAACAAACAGAATTCAAAATATAGTCTTATCTTTGCGTAATTTCTCCCGGATGGACGAGTCGGAAGTCAAGATAGTAGACATTCATGAGGGATTGGATAGTACCCTCATGATTTTGGATAACCGCTTGCAATCTAATCCCGGAAATTTTAGCATTCAAGTGATTAAAGAATATAGTAATTTGCCAGAAATAGAATGTTATGTTTCGGAGTTAAATCAAGTGTTTATGAATATACTTGTTAATGCGATCGATGCTTTGGCAGACAAACGGATGAAAAGAGACCTGAAGGATGGGGAAACTTTGCCTTGCATCAAAATTAGCACAAATATTTTAGATAGTAAATGTGTATCTGTTAGTATTTTGGACAATGGAATGGGGATTATAAAAGCATTTCAAAATCAAATCTTTGACCCTTTTTTTACGACTAAGCCTGTGGGAGAAGGCACTGGTTTAGGATTGTATATTTGTCATCAAATAGTAGTCCAAAAGCATGGAGGTAAACTCAAATGTATTTCACGAGAAAATCACAGTACAGAATTTATCATAGAACTGCCTATCGGCAATAATCAAGACTTAAATTGAGCGCTAGGAAAAACTTGATTAAATCGAAATTTGGCTAAAAATAAATGTGTATTTTCAGGAGGGACAAATGCAGGAAGAACAGCGTCAACGAGCTGAGAAAGCATATCAAGAGTTTTGGAACACAGCCCTGGAAAAACGATTGCAACAGCAGCAGGAAGCATCTGGTGAAACAGTTGAGATGCCCTGGGGAATAGCTGGGCTTCAGGCACTTTTTCAAAACGTCGCTGTAACTGTTCCCGCTTACCAAAATTTTTTAGCTAAACATAACATTAATCCTGCGGAGATTCAAACCTTTGAAGAATTCCAAAAATTGCCACTAATTACTAAAGACAATTATTTGCGCTGTCACCGACTAGCTGAGTTGTGTCGCGGTGGTAAATTAGCAACTTGCGATTTCATTGCTGTTTCCTCTGGTTCCACAGGAAAACCCACTTTTTGGCCGCGCTTCCTCAGCGATGAGTTGCAAATTGCTACTCGCTTTGAACAAATATTTTACGACTGTTTTTACGCCGATACTCGCTCAACTTTAGCTGTGATTTGCTTTGCGTTGGGGACTTGGGTTGGGGGAATGTACACGGCTAATTGTTGTCGCCATTTAGCGAGTAAAGGTTATCCCGTGACGGTGGTGACACCGGGAAATAATAAAACAGAAATATTTCGAGTTGTGCAGGAACTTGGAGCGGATTTTGAGCAAGTGGTATTGTTAGGATATCCGCCCTTTGTTAAGGATGTCATTGATAGTGGCATTGCTGCGGGTGTCGAGTGGGAAAAATATCGAATTAAGATGGTGTTTGCGGGGGAAGTGTTTAGCGAAGAATGGCGGAGTTTGGTTAGCGATCGCACTAATTCTGACAATCTATATTACAACTCTGCTAGCCTTTACGGTACTGCCGATGCAGGGGTTTTAGGTAACGAGACACCGCTGAGTATTTGCATCCGCCGCTTTTTAGCCAATAATCCTGAAGCTGCACGCAATTTATTCGGAGAATCGCGGTTGCCCAGCTTGATGCAGTACGATCCGAACAGTCGCTTTTTTGAAGTGAATGATGATGGTACATTGCTATTTTCGGGAGACAATGGCATCCCATTAATACGTTATCACATTTCTGATAATGGTGGCTTAATTCCTTATGAAGCAATGCTCGATTTTTTAGCAGCATGGGGATTTAACCCTGGGGAAGATTTGCAACAAGCAACAGCTTTAAATTTATTGCCAAATTCAGATTTTCCTAGAGGGATTCGACGGCTACCCTTTGTTTATGTATTTGGGCGATCGCACTTTACGGTTTCCTACTTCGGTGCTAACATTTATCCAGAAAATGTCACCGTCGGTTTAGAGGTTCCCACCATTCGGGAATGGGTGACGGGAAAGTTTGTCCTGCAAGTTAGGGAGGATTCCGATCGAAATCGGTTTTTATCTGTGGTTGTGGAATTAGCACCGGGGGTGGATGGTGATGAGGAGAAAAAAAGGGCGATCGCATCTTCTATTCTCTCACAATTGCGGCGGCTAAACAGCGAATTTGCCAACTATGTACCGCCAGAATATCAATTACCCATTGTGACGCTAACTGCAACGGGGGATTCGGAGTATTTTCCTATGGGTGTGAAGCATCGATATACTCGGCACTAAATTGTATCAGGATCGATGTTTAATTCTCGCAGTTTCGCGGCCAGGCGATCGGCTCTTTGTTGAGCTAATTCTTTCTGCTGACGTTCGGAATCGGCTCGTTGTTGAGCTAATTCTTTTTGTCGAGTTTCCCTTTCGGCTCGTTGCATTTCCCTTTGGGCTCTTTGTTGAGCAAATTCTTTCTGCTGACGTTCGGAATCAGCCACCTCTTCAGGGGTAGGAACTAGCTCTCCATAATCGGTAAAAAATCGCAGTTTCTGCTGATGAATTCCCAAATACAACTCCAGCTCCTCACTCCACAAATATCCTTGAGAATTCGGTGCTAGTGCTTGGTATTTACCATTCACTAAATGAAACCCAGCCAACTCTAACGTATAGGGATCGAACCAAAAATAGTCTGGGGTACGAAATGTGTTTTGATACAGTTGTTTCTTAAATTCGCGATCGGTATTAGCTGTTGTCGGTGACAGCATTTCTACGATCGCATTAGGATACTTTCCGTCTTCTTCCCAAACTACCCAACTTTTCCGAGGTTTGCGATCGGTTCCCAGTACCACAAAAAAGTCTGGACCTCGAAAGTCGGCCGATTTACGTTGATTCTGACTGTAATAAATGGTGAGATTGCCGGCAACGTAAAAGTCGTTTCTATCTCGCCACAGCCAATCTAGGCATTGGAGAAGTAAAATTATTTGTCGCAGATGCAGTTCAGTTTCCAAGGGAGGTTCATCACTGTATAAATCACCTTTGGGAAAGATAACACGTTCTGGGATGTCTTGGGCAGTCCCTAATTCTGGGATGACGGACATGGCTGCTTAATTTGGTGTCAGAGGTTGTGACTCTATTTTAGCAATGTTTTCATATCTGTGTTCAATACCCGAATTATTTAAGCAATTCGGGTAGCTTGGTATTCCCTCTACTTTACTTACCATCAATCCGTTTGAGAGCCGCCAGAATTTCTGGTCGTTTCATCCGTGCATAACCGTGCAATTTCCGCTCTTTGCCGATCGCCTTCAAGCGTCTGAGGGAGAGACTGTCGTAGTCTTCTGGTGGGGATTGCAACGGCGGTAATTGTGGCAAAAACGGTTTTTTTGGCTGTGTCTTCGACTTAGTTTTGGGCTTAGTCTCTGGTTGTATTCCAGAGTTGTGGGCGGTGGCTCCAAGTTGGCGACGGAGCCTTGCAATTTGATTTTTTAGGTCGGATTCTAGGTCTGTAATTGCCTCCGACACAAACTGATTAATTGTTTCGACGGTGAACTCTAATTTAATTGACAGCAATTTCTCGAATTCATCCAACAGTGTTAACGCACCTTCAAGATTCATCTCATCCATAGCAGAAGATGTGGGAGGAATATTGCTGCCCGATTGCTCAATTTTTTTAGCCAATTTATCTACCTTTTTGTTAAATGCTTGTTCAATTTCTTCGATTACAATCCTAATCTGTTCTATTTTGTCACCCTCTAACTTCTGCTCAGTTAGAGCTTTTACTTGTTTTTTGAGTAGGTCTTCATTTTTTTTTATTGATTGTTCTATTTGTTTTGTTAGACTCTCTACTTTTTTTTGAAATGATAGCTCAAATTGTTGCAGTAGACTCTCAATTTTGGCTGTTTTTTGAGTTGGCTGTGGAGCTAAAAGTTGCATTTCTGTTTGAGCAGCAGCTACTTCCTCATCGGTCATTTCAAAAACCCAAGCCCACATTTGTGCGAGGCCAATTTCTTTAGCAACCATGCACCAATCAGCGCCGCAGACAACTTCGTATTCTTCTTCGTTGCTGTAAGCTTCTGTGGGGCGTACAATTAAAGGGATCAAGTTGCTCCCTTGCTCAATTAGACTTCTTCTGAGAGCTTCACGGCGATCGCGTATAATTTCGCCCCGCTGAGTCTCTGGTATCGCAATTTGGGAAGTGTAAATTTGACTGTGACTAATTGGCTTAATCCGCAAATATTCAATTATTCGGTTTTGATCTTGCGATCGCTCCATCTTGTTAAAAACCCCCTTTTTTTATAAAAATTAGGTGTTTTAGGGATTTATGTATATCTACGCGGCTTCCGTGGGGCGACATCCCTGGCGATCGACAAAAGTTACTGCAATTCCTAAAACAAGCGACTGTGATGAGTTTAACTGGCTGGGGGACGCCAATGATAAATTGCTTAACTCATCTTTACTTTTGTTAGTGTGGAGCCTCACTGGGCCAAGGTGGCCAGTGGGCACAGAGCGTGTTTTATTGACCCGGAGATCCCCCCTAGCCCCCCTTAACAAGGGGGGAACAAGAGCATTCAAAGTCCCCCTTATTAAGGGGGATTTAGGGGGATCTGAACCTAATTGGAAAGGCAAGAAAACACGCTACAGGAATTGCGAGTTATGAGTATTTGTGCCACTTATCAATTATTTTAATCATTGCTTTGTCGGTTAACCCTTCAATACGTTTCACCGCACTTGTAAATGACACAAACGGCTGAACCTCTCGTTCTTTGATTATTCTGTCGATTATCTGAGACTTCAAGCCAGCATCTTTAAAATTCGCCAACAATCCAGATTTATCTAAAGTATTGAGTGCTTCCAACAGCGACATTGATTCGGAAGCTACGTTTTCAACTTCTCGTATCCTCTCTACCACCGCTTGTTTTTCGGGTGGCGACTCTGATTTCAACTCATTAATTCTGTTTGTTAACTCAGCTTCCACTAACAGAGGTACTTGTTGTAAAAGTCTGGTTTCTAATTCTTGTATACTCTGGGCTAACACCTGTTTTTCACGGGAAAACTCGGCTTTTAATTCATTAATTTGGTTTTCAAACTGAGCTTCTAGATTGGTTAGTCGCTGTTCTAAACTGGATGATGATTGAGGAGTTTCATTTTCACCGGAATTAGGGACTTCGACCAAAGAAACCGGGTTTTTAATTGAATCTGGGGGCTGCGATGAAGTATTTTCGTACAAAAACCCGGTTTCGGGGATCTCAACTAAATTCTCAGTTGTTGTACATTTTCTCAGCGCTTGAACTTGCTCTAGCAGAAGTTCTTCATTTTCTGGTTCAAGAATAAATGCTCCGATTGTCTCGCCTTTCATAGGGTTGATTTCCCTGGCTTTCGCCGCCGCATAGTATTCAAAGTCTCCGTCTACTATCTCGTAGGCGTCCATCCCGTTGCGCCGGAGAATTATGGGGTTGATCAATCCTCCTAATTCTAAAATTAGTTGGGCGACTTTCTCCAAATCGCGATCGGCAAAATTGTCACGAGGAACTTTAGATGTAATCTTTTTTACTGCAACCAACGACGGGGATAATTTTTGCATTATTTCTCACCTATCTTTTCCAAAACTTCCATTGCTAAGACTTCAAACTCTTGAGATGCGATTGAATCTGGCTTAAAGTCTAACACCGAAATGGGGTCGGCAATTTCGATATCTCCGAATATTTGAGTTTGTTCTGCACACTTAGCCAAATCATCTCTTTCATAAATTACGCTTTCCATAATTTCCATACCGTAACGTTTGGGAATTGCATCCCTCCGCCTAGGCAAACTGTGCTGTATAAATTTAGCGTTAGTTGAGATTTTACAAGGAAGTACACCTAAAACCTGTAGAGGATTTTTGCCGATTTGTTTCTTAAATCCATTAACTTTTTTGATAAAATCTTTGACATTAATTAATCCTTGATTCGCAAAAGGCTTTAAGTCAGAAGGAATAATTAAATAATCGGCTGCAATCAGGGCAACTCTGGCATAAAAATTTAAAGACGGTGGCGTATCAATCAATACAATATCGTATTTATCTTGTACTTCTGCTAGTTTCTGTATCAGAATCATTCTACTGTAATCCAGTGAGTTTAGTTCTGTTTCATATTGCATTAAATCTATATGAGAAGGAATTACATCTATTGCTGGAGTGCAAAAATTAGACTTTCTAGCTACTTCTGATATTGAGTAAAAATCCTCTGATTGTAAGATGTGCAGAATATTTTTTTGTTTCAAATCATCATCTTCTTCGTCATCAAATTTGACTAAACCTGTGGCAAAGGTTGTATTAGCTTGACTGTCTAAGTCTATCACCAAGACTCTTTTACATTGCTTGCTGAGGGCGGCGGCTAAATTGACTACGGTTGTAGTTTTGCCGACTCCGCCTTTATTGTGGTAAACAGCAATTATTTTCATAGTATTTTGACTGGTTGTGGGTTCAACTATATCTAATTTTATTTCGGGTACAATTTCGGGAGCGAATGGCACTATATTTAGTTGACTATCTTTTAGTTCGAGATTTTCTGGACTTTTGATGATTCTTAAACTATCTCTGCCAATTAAAGCAATAATTTCATCGATTCTGGTTTCAAGTTCTTGGCCAGAGCAATTGAATACTAGCTGAATCTCGGAGGCTACTATTTCATATATTCTAATTTCTTTCGCATTGGTGATCAATCCGTAGCGAATGTTTAAACTTGTTAAGTAACGTTTCAGTCTCCTGATGTGGCGGTCTAATTTTTCCTTCGGATGTTTCGCCTCAATTACGACGCTCATTGGCGAGTCGGCATCGATGACTATGGGGAGAACTTGGGTGGCGAAGGATAGGAAGTCTAGACGGATATTCCCAAAGGCTATTTCTTGGTGCCAATTGTCGGGAGTATAGCCCAGTTTTGGCAGTAGATAGCTGACAATTAGTTTGGTTTCTACTTCGCTTTCGTTGCGGCAGTTATTGGGATTAAAAGTCAATCGATTTTAGATTTTAGATTTTGGATTTTAGATTGGGGAATTGGGAATTGGGAATTGGGAATTATTAACCAATAACCCTTCGACTACGCTCAGGGCGACGCTAGGCGGTTCCTGAGCGGAGTCGAAGGGCTGGGTACAGTAAATAACCAATAACCAATAACCCTTCGACGCTTCGCTCAGGGCGACGCCAATAACCAATAACTAATGACTGCTGACTAATGACTGCTGACTACTTAGCTTGAGCTTTAAAATCTTCCAATGTCAGATAGCCACCAGCGGGATCGTAGAGGTGACAGTTGTCGGAAATCCGCTTCATCAAAGACCAAGAAAATTTGGTTTCATAGAGATGATTTTGCCAATTTTCTTTCAAGCTACTGTGGGCGACGCGCAAGTTATACCAGGGAATTGCTGTTGACAAGTGGTGGGGAACGTGGACGTTAATGTCGTGGCACAGGAACTCTACCCAGCGAGGATAATCGCAGTGAACTGTTCCCGATAGTTGGGCTTGGGCTTCGTTCCATTCTGAAGGTTCTTTGAATGAAATGTCTGGTGCCGTGTGGTGAACAATTGTGAATGTGCTCATCCAGAAATGGTAAACCATCCAGGGCAGTAACCAAAATTTGACGAATCCCCAGATTCCGGTTGTAGCAATTAAAATCGGAAATCCGATCGCAGCACCGATTAAAACTACTAACACAGAAAAGCGGACTTGTTCTTGTTTCTGTTGGCCTTTGAAGCGCCACCACATGAAGTGCACTTTTGCCCAATGGGCGATCGAGCCTACCCACCATAGCGGACCAAAAATTAAACTATAAGCTATTTGTAAAACCTTCGGAGCAGCAGCGTAGTCTTCTGCTCTCATGGGCTGCCAAGCATTATCTTCCCCAATTTTGTTGGTATGCTTGTGGTGATAATTGTGTCCGTGACGCCATGCGTGAAACGGGTAAATTAATGGCAAAAATGCTAGATGTCCGACTAAATCGTTTACCCAGCGGCGGTTAGAAAATGACCGGTGCCCGCAGTCGTGCCCGATCACAAAAAAACCGGTTAATGCAGTACCTGTGAAAATCCACATTACTGGTAGTAGAAACGAGGGCGATACTGCTAGGCCCCAGTAACCGACAGCAACTAGCAAAACGTTGATGATGACTTTTGTCCAAGCTTTGCGGGGGTTTTTGACGAATACTTCCCGCGGCAGGGTTTTGAGAATATCTTTGAGCCGCAGGTTGGAAATGTCACTTGCGGATGTCAAATTTAGTGGTTTTTCGATCGATGCTGTCATAAATTCTCTTGGAATGTTTGGAAATCCCCAACTAGAAGTTGGGGATCGATCTAGATTTTCCCTGTACCAGTAGAACCGGTCACAAAATTAACGCAGTACCATGTCGCCTGCTGCAAGTTAGCAGCAGGCTAGTTTTAGGTAGGCGATCGCGTTTTAACAAATGCTAGCTATCGCTAGCCGCAGATTAAATGGCTAGCGCTTTTGGTTAAAAAAACTGCGGTCAACAAAACTTTACTTTTTATACCACAGGGGCGGCACAATTAGCACGAGTTGCTACTACTAATTGTTGTTGCTACGGGCAGAATTTTGACCGATCGCAACTTGAGAGCAAGCAACATAGCGTCGCTGTTTGAGGGTTTGCACTTGCAGCAGCAAGGATTCGATTTCTGCTTGCAGGTGCAAAAATTTAACTTGGTGGTCGGCTTGATACGGAGACTTAACAGACTCTACTTTGCGGGTCAAACCGGTCGGTAGGGTAGAAGAACTAGCCATTTCGGGATTGCTAGCCGTGATTTGAGGCCGAGAAAGAGTGGAGGAATTATTTGACATTAGTAATTGGGTAGACATATCTACACATTCACACCATTAAGTAACTTTAACCTGAACCGATCATATTAAACATCAAATTAACCGATCGAGCTAAAATTGGTGTAAATTCCTCGGCCATTGCCTAAAACCATTGACATCGTGACCCTGATTCTACCTGTAACTGACTCTACTCATAACCCTGCTGCCCGCGCAGTCTTGCCGAAACACTACGGCTGGCCGGGCTTGATCGAAGCTTATCGCCCCTACCTGCCGGTGACGGAAACCACGCCGGTAGTGACACTCCAAGAAGGCAACACTCCCCTGATTCCAGCACCTGCGATCGCAGCTCTCATCGGTAGAGACGTGCGCGTCCTGGTCAAATACGACGGCCTCAACCCCACTGGTAGTTTCAAAGACCGGGGGATGACAATGGCGATTTCCAAGGCAAAGGAAGCTGGTGCCGAGGCGGTAATCTGCGCCAGTACGGGCAATACTTCGGCAGCAGCGGCCGCCTACGCCCGACGTGGGGGGATGCGAGCTTTTGTATTGATTCCCGAAGGTTACGTGGCTTTGGGCAAGTTGGCCCAAGCTTTGCTGTACGGTGCGGAAGTGATTTCGATTGTCGGCAATTTCGATCGGGCTTTAGAAATTGTCCGGGAAATGGCTGTCAACTACCCCGTGACATTGGTAAATTCGGTGAATCCTTACCGATTGGAAGGTCAAAAAACCGGAGCTTTTGAAGTGGTGGACGCTTTGGGCGATGCCCCCGACTGGCTGTGCATTCCCGTCGGAAATGCGGGAAACATCACAGCATACTGGATGGGTTTTTGTCAATACCATCAAGCGAAAAAATGTTCTCGCCTACCACGGATGATGGGATTTCAAGCGGCGGGGGCTGCACCGTTGGTCACGGGACATCCGGTGCCGAACCCAGAAACTCTGGCGACGGCGATTCGGATTGGGAACCCGGCTAGCTGGAAACAGGCGATCGCAGCTTCCGAAGCCAGTCGCGGCAGTTTTAGTGCTGTTACGGATGAGGAAATTCTGGACGCTTACCGTTTGCTAGCATCCCAAGAAGGGATTTTCTGCGAACCTGCGAGTGCTGCTTCTGTGGCCGGTTTGCTGAAGGTAAAAGACCAAGTTCCGACTGGGGCGACGGTGGTTTGCGTGCTGACTGGTAATGGTTTGAAAGACCCCGATACCGCAATTAATCACAGCAACAATCAGTTTAAAAATGGCATTGCTCCGATTTTGGATGCGGTAGCTGGAGCGATGGGATTTTAAGAAGCCATATCAAGATCCCTCGGCGGTTGAAAGAGACTGTTGGCGAATGTCTGAGGGGTTTCACCCCTCAGACATCGCCGTCCTGAATAGGCAGAATGATTGTGTAATCACGCAGCATATTAAATAATTTATTATGACTCTTCACCCCCGCTCCTTGTCGTCAATTCCAGAAATGACAGCAACTGTGGCACGAACCTCCTTTCCCAAAGGAAATCCATATATGAAAATGCGCGACGAACTCGGAGTGCTGTACCAAGATACTGACTTTATCACCTTGTTTCGAGCCGATTGCGGTCAAAGTGCTTTATCTCCCGGACAATTAGCATTAATCAGTGTGATGCAATTTGCCGAGGGATTGACTGACAGACAAGCAGCAGAAGCGGTGAGAAGTCGTATAGATTGGAAGTATGCTTTGGGATTAGAAATTACTGATAGCGGCTTTGATTATTCAGTTTTAAGTGAGTGGAGAAGTCGGTTAATTGCTGCGGGACGTGAAAGTCAATTACTCGATAAAATGCTAGCACATTTTCAAGATAAGGGATGGCTTAAAGCCAGGGGGAAAGCCAGAACTGACTCGACCCATGTCATCGGAGCTATCCGTAAAATGAACCGCCTCGAATGCGTTGGAGAAACTTTACGTCATGCCTTAAATCAGTTAGCCACCGTGGCGGATGAATGGTTATTAACAGTAGTCAATCGGGATTGGTCTGAGCGTTATGGCACGAGATTTGAGCAATATCGCTTGCCGAAATCTGAAACCGAAAAACAAAGCTTGCTATTGACTATTGGCTGTGATGGTCATCACTTATTGTCAGCTTTGTATGACCCCTTGAGTCCTGAATGGTTGCGTCAGCTCAAAGCTGTAGAAACTTTACGCTGTGTCTGGATACAGCAATATGGGTGGTGTAAAGGCAAAGTTTATTGGCGAGAAGCTGATAATTTACCGCCCCACAAGCAGTTAATTACTTCCCCTTACGATACCGAGGCTCGCAATCGGACAAAAAGAGATACCAATTGGACAGGTTATGCAGTACATCTTACAGAAACTTGCGATCGAGATTTGCCTCATTTAATTACCAATGTTGAAACGACACCCGCCACCACTGGAGATGTAGAAATGACTCAGGTGATTCATCAGGCTTTAGCTGATAAACACCTGTTACCGCAAGAACATATTGTCGATACTGCTTATGTTGATGCTCAACACTTGCTCACCAGTGAGACACAATTAGGTATTGAACTCCTTGGCCCTGTACCACCTGACTCAAGTTGGCAACAAAAAGCTAAGCTTGGCTTTGAGCTTTCTTGTTTTACTGTTGATTGGGAGCATCGCCATGCTACTTGTCCGCAGGGGCACATCAGCCAATCCTGGCATCAACGCTTGGATAATTATGGCAATCCGGTCATTCAAGTACGCTTTCGTCGGCCCGATTGCGCCGCTTGTCCTGTTCGCTCTCAATGTACTCATTCGCCGGCACAGGCCCGTGTTTTGACTCTCAAACCTCAACCTATGAACGAAGCTCAAGCCAAAGGTAGGGCTAGACAACATACCCTGGATTTTAAGCAGCGTTATGCTTTACGGGCCGGTGTTGAAAGCGGACTGTCTCAAGGCATTCGTGTTTTTGGTTTGCGCGACGCTCGTTACATGGGTCTTGCCAAGACTCGTCTACAACATATTGTGACTGCTGCTGCGATGAATCTGTCAAGAATGTGGGCGTTTTGGCGCAACATTCCGATTGGCTTGACCCGTGTCTCTCGTTTTTCGGCTCTTTTTCCCTCTGCCTCATCATAGTTTCTTTCCATGATTATGGGATGTTTGGTTTCACCCTTTTTTAATTCGCCAACAGTCTCTTTCAACCGCCGGGGGTTTTTGGGTTTTTTGTGGATATGCGATGGGATTTTTCGATGGATGGGCGATCGCATTTTTTGGTTTTTGGGCGATCGAATTAGAAGGTGTCCCAAGCGGTGGGCGGATGTGATGTTATATTCTCCTCAACGGGATCAGGTAAAATTACCCTTGACCAAAAAAATGGGATTCAAGCCCCGTCCTTCTAGGACTGGCGAGTGTCAACAATGTCATAATCATCATGCCCACGACCATGCTCTAAATCAGGCTCTTCTAAGCACCATTGACTTGTCGGTCTGACTCTCGGGACACAGGAATAATATATCCGATCGCTAGCAACTTTTAGGCGAGCGAAATGGTTTCTTTTATTCATAAGGGGCGTGCGACGCCTGTTATGAATAAAAGAAACTCTCTCCCCCTCCCCCAATCTCCCCCTCTCCCCCTCTCTTGAGATGAGAGTTTTCAACTAGGATTTGGGATGAGTTTCTGAGGAGGACTTCAGCTATGAGACGGGGGTTTTAACCCTCGTCGGACTGCGCCACATCGCAATCTAACATTTTGAACAAAATACCATTGTATACAACCAGACATTATATCAAAAACCCACGTAATTTTGCCGCCACCAAGCACGCACTAATTTAATCTCCTCAAAGCTATAAGCTTCTTGCAAAAAGTCATAGATTGCTTTCAATCTTTCATCCCCAATTATCTCAATTGCTTGCACAATTGGTTGCTGTCGTTCGGGTTCCACTAACAAATGAATATCGACTTTTTGATCCATATCTATTAATTCTACTAAGTGCCCAACAATCGTAGTAGGACTCATGCCTCTGATTTCTGCTATGCCTTCAACTGTTAAACCTTTTCTGTGTAATTCCCAGGTTTGCATCTGTGTATAAGAAGGTATATTCGCAGCATTAGAAGTTTGAGCTACAACAGAAGGTGCTGCACCTGTTGGTAAGCCTTTTTCTTTACAAAAAGTCCGAATCGCTTCCAAGAAAACTTGACCGTACTTATCTCGCTTGTTGCTACCAACTCCGTAAACTTCTACGAATTCGGTGAGGTTTTGGGGGCGTTTTTCTGCCATGTCTCGCAAGCTTTTATCGGCAAAGATGACGTAGGGCGGTACGAATTGTTCGTCGGCTATTTGTTTGCGTAGTGTCCGCAATATGGCAAATAAACTTTCTACTTCTACGGCTAAAGAGCGATTTGTTGCTTGTACTTCGCGTTTGGGTTGAATGGCGATTTCTACTGTGCGCTGACGTTTCATGACTTCCCAACTTTTCTCGTTGAGTTTCAAAATTGGGAAGCCGTCGGTTGTTTCATCTAGCAATCCTTGGTGTAAAAGCGATCGCACTAAGTTTTTCCAATCTTCTGCACTTCTATCTTTGCCGATGCCATAGGTAGAAAGTTGGTTGTGTTGGTATTGCAATACTTTTTGATTTTTAGATCCACGCAACACGTCTATGATGTGATTCATGCCAAATTTTTCTTTGCATCTAGCCACGCAGGAAAGAAATTTCATG
>NZ_JAHRFC010000080.1:0-21303 GCF_020883015.1 Microcoleus sp. CAWBG640 | reverse complement strand
GTGTGTTTTTATATCTATTTGGAAAAAGAACACCTGTTTTTAGGTTGAAGATAATCTACAATTATACTTGGGAGTATAAATACATAAAAAACTTATCTTTAACCGAGCTTTCAGATATCGATCGCTCTTATTCTTGATTTGCGATCGATTATTCAGCAAGCCCTAATTAGTCTCTATCTTTTACACCACCTGGCGCTGTCAGCATATCTCTGCTATTACAGTAGAGCTTTGGCTTCTGCAACCATCCCACACACTCACAGCTTACGGCTAGCAACCTACTTAATTATTTAAGGGCTGTGAGTGCTTTACTTCGTTCCGATTACACATTGGTTGAACATGACAGCGTAATGCTTTCCACCGGGTTTTTGGGCAGTGCAGATAAGTCAATCCGATAATTGCTTATGCCCTATCCTTGCCTTTTGGCTTGGTCTAACAGCCATTTGACCATCTATCATAACGGTGGTTCAAACACATTTTTGCTTTCGCTACGCATATGTTCTTGCTCGACAGCTACCCCATTCGGCTAAGAGTCTTTCTGCCTTTTATCCCCGCTTTATCCTGTTAGTTGCTACCCAACACAATAGGGGATATGCTTTTACCGCTGCACCTGCGGACTGGGACTTGACTTAATGCCTCATATCAATTCCGGTTGTATCGGAATGATTTAACCACGAAGGCGCGAAGGACGCGAAGGAAGAGAAGAGAGAGATTTACCATGCTTCTGGTGGCGCTTTTCCCAGTATTCTTTTAGTGAGGGGTCATCGGGACTTGCGTCACCCTTGACCTTTATATGGCGTTCAATGGCTGTATATGCTATCTGGTAAAGGACAAGTTCTTTATCCTTCCCTCGGCGGTCGCTTGTGGTGCAGGCGAACATCCATTTATTGCCTTTAATGGTTTTGAAGTAGCGCTTTCTTACCCATTTAGTGCCTTTGTTGGGGTGTCTACGCTTTGCCCAACGCCAAAGGTATTGCCATACTCGGTGTGAGATATAGCCGAAGGTTTCTTTGCTTACTACACCTTTATAGTAGTTCGCAAAACCCCGGAGAATAGGATTCAGCTTTTTGATGAGGACTTCCTGTTCTGCACCATTCAGGCTCTTAACCTCTTCACCAATCCTTTTGCAGAAGGCAAGAACCTTCTTTTTGGAAGGTTTGATTAAAAGTTTTCCATCGTAGTGTCGAGAATTAAACCCTAGAAAATCAAAGCCATCTTCCATTGACGTGATTATCGTCTTCTCAGAACTGAATTCAAGACCTCGTTCAGACAACCATGCTTTAATCAGGTTTTGTGCGACTGTGAGATTTTCTTTGTCTCTAGCCGTTACGATGAAATCATCGGCGTAACGCACCACACCAAGCTTAGGATTAGTGGCTTTGATATAATGTTCTAAGCCATGCAAACCAATATTGGCTAATAGAGGTGAAATCACCCCGCCTTGTGGTGTCCCTTGTTCGGTTTGATTCAGATTCCCTTGGTATACAAAACCTGCTTTTAACCATCCTTTGATGAGTTCTCTTTTTGGGAAATTGCCCATCATGTTCAGGATAGATTCATGGGCGATGTTGTCAAAGAAGCCTTTGATATCAGCCTCCAGAACCCAGTTGTGCCATCTTGATAGCAGATTGAAACCTTGTTCTATTGCATCAAGGCAGCTTCTTCCCGGGCGGAAACCATAGGAATTTTGCTCAAATATGGCTTCCCATTCGGGTTCGAGTGAGTTCTTTACTATTGTCTGTTCGATTCTGTCACGCACGGTCGGGATTCCGAGCGGTCGTTTTTTGCCGTTAGGCTTGGGTATTTCTACCCTTCGTGTTGGTTTGAGGTTTCCCCCTTCCCAATTATTTACCAGAATCACCCTTTGCTTTGGGGTATTGACGATTTCTTTGTCAATGCCAGCCGTTGCTTTACCTTGGTTGGTTTGAGTGATACGTCGAACTGACAGTAGTAGATTGGCGTAGCTACGAAGCATCAGCTTCTGCAAGCTTCTTAGCTTACGGAAGTTACCAAGCCTTCTCGCACGAAAGATTCTTTGACGCAGGTTTCTAATGGCTTTGTTAATTTTTCTCCAGTTGACCTGGTTCCAGTTCTCTAGCCTTTTCTTTAGTCCGTTTGTTGTCATTGCTGACACCATCTAACTTGTCCTCAGATTTGATTCCTTTGTGAGAGTTTCTCTCGTATAAGACCCAGAAGAAGTCTGCTTTCCTTTCGGTCAGAGGTGATGTTCCACCCTCTATCCATCCCATTACAGGCTGGCGTTTGCTTGTTCTTCCATCCTTTACCCGACAGAGTGTTCTGTCCTTGTTACCTTAGACTTACTAAGAGTATTCGACCTCTCTTAGACTCTGTGGGGCTTACCCTGTTGTGTCGTTTAGTTTTCTATCCCCCTTTAGGTGCTATCTATTCTGCGGTGGAGATGCGTGTTCACACGATTTATAGAAACCAAAACTATAAATCCTATCCACTTACCTTTTGGTCAGAGCCTGTCAGCCTGATTTGGCTCCTTTTCGTATAACGCAGTTTAAAATGATAGTTTACTTGCGTTCACCATTGGAGGATTCCCCCTTGCACGCTTACCGCTTTAGGCTAGCAGTTTCAGTTACTTTCGTGGTCTGCATTCCATCCCGTTCATTGCTTACTTGGGGCGCGACCGGACTTCAAATGAAGTCTTTTACGTGGGAGTAGCGGGTGTGAATCCGCTAGGGAAGTGAGCTTCCCATACTAAACAACCTTATCAGGTCGCGCTAGGTTAAACGAATCGCACACCGGAATTGATATTAAACAACAGCCGGAGCACCAACAACCTCACCCTTCAGCATCCGAGAAGCAGCATCTAGCAATTGCTCCTCCAAATAAGGCTTAGTGAAATAACCTTTCGCACCCAAACCGTAAGCCATTTGGCGGTGTCTGTCAGCACCACGGGAAGTCAACATCGCGATCGGCAACTCACACAAAACCGAATCCTTCTGCATCCGAGAAAGCAGCTCCAAACCATCCATTCGGGGCATTTCAATATCGCAGAACACAATATCGCAAGGCAAACCAGACTTCATCTTCTCCCAAGCTTCCTTGCCATCCCGCGCCTCTTCCACACGATAGCCAGACTTCTCGAAAGTAATCGAAAGGAGCGATCGCACCGTAATCGAGTCATCCACAATCAACACCGTCGGCTCAGCCTTCTCCTCCACCGGCTCAACAGGAACCCGATCGCCCCCATCCCACAAAGTACCACCAGCATCCTTCCGCAGCCTGCCAGTAGCCAAATCAATCAACTCCAGAACATCAGCGATCGCCACAATCCGACCATCCCCCAACACAGTAGCCCCAGCAATCCCCACCGGCTTGGGAACAGGCCCCTCCAACTGCTTAATCACAATTTCCTGTTCAGTAGAAACCTGATCCACCTGCACAGCCAAGAAATTGCCAGCAGAGCGCAACACAATCACCGAAATCATGTCATCGTCAGTATTAAAGCCATAAACACTGCCACGGCCCAAATGGCGATGATAAGCCAACAAATCTCGCAGCGGACGGAAAGGCAAAATCGAACCACGCCACTCAATGCAAGGAAGCCCATCAGCCCCCCTCGTCACCTGATCGCGAGGAACATCAATCATATCCTCAACCCCATCCATAGGAAACGCAATCCGAGCTCGATCGCTAATGCAACACAAAGCCTTAGAAATACTCAACACCAAAGGCAACCGAATCGTAAACACAGTCCCCTTACCAAGGGTAGAATCAATCCCCACAGTCCCCCGAATCTCCTGCAAAGAAGTCAAAACCACATCCATCCCCACCCCACGGCCAGCAAACTCCGTAGCCTGTTCCTGAGTGCTAAAACCAGGTCTAAACAACAACTCATAAACCTCCGAGCGAGTCATTCTCTGAGCCTGAGCCGCCGTCAACAAACCTTGCTTAATCGCCTTAGCCTTCACCCTCTGAGCGTCAATACCAGCCCCATCATCAGACACCGAAATTACGGTTTGATTTCCTTGATGAAAAGCCCGAATCGTAATCCTTCCCATCGCCGGTTTCCCAGCAGCCAACCGCACCTCTGGCGACTCAATGCCATGGGTAATGGCATTATTCACCAAGTGAGTCATGGGGTCATAGAGCTGATCCACAATCATCTTGTCAATCAAAATCTCCTTTCCTTCCACCTGCAACTGAGCCTGCTTCCCGCATTTAATCCCAACCTCCCGCACAGCACGGAATAAGCGATCGGTCGTCTCCGCAAAGGGCTTCATCCGAGCCTTAGTCAATCCTTCCTGCAACTGAGTAGTCACCTGTCGCAACTGACGAGTCACCTGATCCGCTTCATCCACCAAAAACTCAATATCCGCCGCCGACTCCCGCACCCGCACGATTAACTCAATAATCTCCTGAGCCAAACTGTGGAAAGGAGTAAACCGATCCATTTCCTCCGGCTTCCAAGCTCCCTCCCGCTGATGAGCAGAATCCTCCGATCGCCAAGCCGAGCGATGGCCCTGCCGATTCGCCAACAGCGCAATTTCTAGCAAACTCCGCTCATAAAAATCCTGAGTCCGTTGGCTGACATCACTCAATAAAGTCACCTGATGCAGCAAATTATCCAAAAACTGCCGCATCCGTTCCTGGTCCTGCTCCAAACTATTCCGATTCACCACCAGTTCCCCCATCAAGTTACTGAGGTTATCCAGTTGCTTCACCGGCACCCGCATAGTTTGGTCGCCAAACCCCTGACGCGGCCCCTTGGGTCGAATCCCCCCCGGACGCGAACTCATGCCCGCCTCACCCTGACGCACCCCCTCCTTGGGTTCATCCAGCAGAGCTTCCAAATCGCTAAAGTCATCCCGCCCCTGCTGGGAGGAACCTCTCGCCAGACCAAGAGTCGATCGCCCATAAATCTCCGGCACAGTCTTGCTCTCGCTCAACATCTCCTCCAAGTCAGAGAAAACCTCCGTACTCACAGGAGTTTGACCAGCGATCGGCACAACAGCCATTACAGCCTCCGTACCCTCCAGACTCAACAGAGACTCCAAATCATCAAAACTCTCCTCCCCATCCCCAGCAACCCCATCATTACCCCCAAAAAAGCCCGACAGCGAAGAACCATCCAACTCAGAAGCATCCGTCCCCGGCGATTCCTCCGTATCCCAAAAACCAGACGTCAGCTCAGATGTTACCAAAGCACCAGCATCGATCGAATCCAACAAATCATCAAAACCATCCAAATCAGCACTATCGAGAGTCGCACCAGTCTCCAGCGCCGCCAACAAACCAATCTCTCCCCCAAAACCCCCATCGGACAACTGCGACGACATCACCCCCAAATCACCACTAGAAACCGACCGAGAAAGCACCTCAAACAAATCATCCCCATCATCACCAGTCATAGCCGACAGACCCTCAAACAAATCCGCCCCATTTTCCTCCAAAGAATCATCCGCAACCACAGACACAGATGCCCCCAACTCCCCAGACGACAGAGCAGCGGCTTCCGAAGCGGAGACATCCATGCCCTCCCCAAACATATCCTCTAGCAAATCAAAAGTATTCTCATCGTCAAAATTCCGATTCATGGGACTATCCCCGCGACTGACTTTGACTGACCCAGGCTCCAACTCACCTTCTGGCAAATTAACCGCCAGACTATCGATCGCGCCCCCCATATTGCGCCCCGACAGAGACAACTCCACATCAGGAGATTCCGCAACATCCTCAAAACTCAGCCACTGCGCCGTGTTAATATCCTCCAAACCTTCATCCTCATGGTCAATTCCCGTCGGCACCGAGTCAAACAACTCCACCAAATCCGCTGCCTCCTGAGACCTCAAAAGAGCCCCACCCACACCAATGGGCTCCATCCCGACCTCCAGCCCCATCCCCGACTCCGACACACCCCCAAACAGAGCATCCAAATCTAGATCCGACTCCGAGCCATCCCCCAGAGAAGCCAATTCCTCCTGAGCCAAAGCATTTTCCAGCCAATTTTCATCGTCAGAAATATCCAAATCCGCATCTGGTGTCATATTAAATAAACTGTCAACTTCCTGGTTGCGTGCCTCCAGACCAGCCAAATCCCCATCATCCTTCCGTTCCGTGCTGTCACCTTCCGAGGACAAGAAATCCGAAGTAATTAAGAGCAATTCACTCAAATCCAAATCCACATCCGCCTCAGCCCCAGAATCTGCTACTTTCAGCAGCGATGACACCTCTGCCAGTTCCTGACTCTGGTCTTGGGGGGCGATCGCCGACAAAGAAACCCCCCCATCACCTTCATCCCAGCCAGCCAAATCCTCAAAAATATCCCCCGACGAGAGCTCGGAACTCTCCGATATCTCCAACTGTCTCGATAACCCATTATCGAAACCAACATCATCCACCAACGCCGCCCTAGCAGCCACCTCATCCAACAGCTTACCCAAGGGGTCATCGGACTCCTGAGACCCCGCCAAACCGCCTCCCGATCGCCCATCCACCAGTGGCACAGCACCCCGTGCCAGCATCCCATACCCATCTTCGAGACCCTGGGCACCATCGAATTCCCCCGACTCCCCAGAAAGCAAGTCCGAGCCAAACAGACTCGTCAAGTCTCCCACAGCGCCAACAGAGCCCACATCAGAAACAACCGTAGGGTAGTCATCCAGCAGCAAATCCGTGAAATCCGCCGAACTATCCCCATCATCCGGTTGCAGCAACCCCCTGGTGGGAAACCCAGAAATTGTAGTTTCCTCTAGCTCATCCTCCCCTTCCCAACCGCCATCAAGGTCGGGACTTTCCCCATCGAACAAATCAGCCAAGGTATTCAATTCCGCTGCCCCCACTTCAGGTCCGGTGCGAGCAGAAACCCTCCAACTACCCGATTCCAATTCGCCATCTCCAAATCCAGGCGAGTCACCAAACTGAGGCGATCGACCCCCACCATAGTCATTGGTATCCCCACTATCAAGCTTGTCAAACAACTCATCTATACTCAAGCCAGAAATGGTCGGTAACATCATTTGCTCTCCGCCATCGCCATCTTCAACCAAATTCCAGGCTTTATCTTCCTCAGTGCCGAGTCTGGAATTTACCCTTCCCGGCTGAGCAAAGGCTAATAGGTCCTCAAAATCTGTTTCGGAATCTGCCACTAGAGCCAACTCCCTCAGCCTCGCGCCCACGACAATGGAGGATTCCATCCCGGCGAGCACCAATTCCTGAGCCTGTTTGATATCCTTAATGGCGATCGGAGCCAAAGTACGGTAGGAATTTTCTGGATTAGCGATCGCCCTTTCCACCACCTCGATCAACCCTATCCAACAACCCAAACCAAACTCCTCCCCCGCCAACCGGAGACTCCCACAAATGTTTTTCAGCCGATTTTTGCTTTGGTTTGTCTCCGACTGCTTAAACTCCTGAAGCATCTCCCGCATCCGCGCCGGCACATCCGACTCAAAAACCATCCGCACAGAACCGAACGACACCTCTCCTCCCCAGCCCCCAGTCCCGCGGGATTCCACCACCGCCCCACTCGAAGCCATAGCCCCCATCATCCCCATCATGCTGACTGGCAAAAAAGGGCTGCTTTCTTCGCCATCACCAACCCTATATCCCACCAGCCCCCCCAAATGACCATTCAGCTCCTGGAACACCGGCTCCAAGTCCCTCACCATCTGCTCTCCTAGTTCTTCTGTGAGTCCAAAGGGTCCAGAGAGTTGTTCCAATAGTCCCTGCAAGGTATCAAATATTCGCAAAAACAAAGACTCTAGCTGCTGGTCTACCTTCACGCTGCATTCCTTAAGGATTTTGAAACTATCCTCCAGCCTGTGGGCTGTCTGCTGAATGCTCGTCAGCCCCAGCATTGCTGCTCCCCCTTTCACTGAGTGGGCTGCTCTGAATACTTCGTTCACCAATTCTGGGTCTTCGATCGTTGCTTGAAGGTTCAGCAACCCCTGTTCGATCGTATTGAGATGGTCCTTTGCTTCCTCAATAAAATAGCCCATGATTCTTTGTTGTTGCTCTGCTTGCATAGTTTTATTCCTTTTTTCTAATTTATTTCTCTGCTATTTGTTGGAGAGAATATCTTTTTTCTAATACTAATCCGTGGACTTTTAACATCTTGATTTCATTCTCGCTCGGAAGTTTTATCTGGGCATATCCTCCACTATTTTTGATAGTTCGCCGACCCTACAGCCCCTTGGCTCAACTTCGCTCAAAATTTCAGAAAATACATCTACTATGTCATCGTCCATCTGGGCAACTCCTAGTTTATTTAAGTGCTGATTTGGCATCCCCGCAGACATTTCAAGACTGCGAGGTTGCTTTTTTTATGCCATCATTTCGGCACTAATCTGCTGGTAATTCACTAAGCAAAACAAGCATTAGACAATTAATTATTGTCGGTCTACTGTTTCTACTCGGAATCTTTCCACCGAGGTCAAAAGGTCGCGAGCAACCCCTACCAAGTTTTGTAAAGCACCGGAAACTCGCTGTGCTTCCTGGGAGGTTTCCTGAGCGGTCAACTCCACAGCCTGCATAACTGCCCGTACCGATCGAGCCGTCTCGTTCTGCTCCACAGTATCGGCAGTAATCGATCGCACCAACACGTCAATTCGATTAGTTACTTGGATAATATCGTCGAGCGATCGCTTAGCCTGTTCTGCCAATTTTGTCCCCTCAATCACCTGTTGCGTCCCTTCTTCCATCGCTGTCATCACTGCCCCAGTCTCACTTTGAATTTGCATCACAATCTGTTCAATTTCTTTGAGAGACTTAGCCGATCGGTCCGCCAACTGCCGCACCTCATCTGCCACGATCGCAAAACCCCTGCCTGCTTCCCCTGCTCTTGCTGCTTCAATACTAGCGTTAAGAGCCAACAAATTAGTCCGGGAGGCGATCGTCGCAATTAAAGCCACAATCTTAGAAATTTCTTGAGAAGCTTCTGCCAACCTCTTGACTTTTCTGGTTGTTTCTGCTACTGTTTCTCGGATATCTAAAATCCCAGCCACCGTGCGATCCACAGCCTCGCCGCCTTTAAGAGCGGTGGCGGCAGCGCCCCGTGCTACTTCTTCAGCCTCTCTAGCACTCTCAGCAACCCGCTGAATTGCGTCCGTCAGCACCTGCACCGAATTCAGGGTTGCCGCCAGTTCCTCAGCTTGTCGCAGAGCATCGGAAGACAAATCCCCCGCAAACTTGGCACTATCAGTAGCGCCTTGGCTGACCTCCCTAGCGGCCTGCTTCACCTGGTGGACGATTTCTCGGAGATTTTGAATCGTCAAGTTGAACGAGTCAGCCACAGCCCCCAATACATCGGCCGTCACCTCCGCCGTCACGGTCAAATCACCACGAGCAGCACCTTCCACGTCGTCTAGCAAGCGAATCACTTGGCGCTGCAAGTCTTCCTTTGCCTGTTCCTGCTCGTCGGATTTGCGTCTGGTATCGCTAATAGTCGTTTGGATGGCCTTCGCCATGTGGTTGAATTTAGCAGCCATTTTGCCAAATTCATCTTCAGAATAAATTGTGGCACGAGCATTCAAATTGCCTTGAGAGACAGCATCAAATTGAGCTTGCAAATTGTCCGAAGAATTCCGTACCTGCTTGGCGATTAACTGACCGATACCCCAAGAAGTTAAAAAGCTGGTAACACCTGCTGCTGCGGTCATTACCCAGCCTGTTTGGCGCAGATAGACGATCGCCTCTGGCTTATCCTGCCGCAACGCTTGGTAAGAAGCAATGTTGGTGACAAAAGCCACAGCTACCAGAGAAACCAGTCCGGCCCCGACTGCTGTGTAAAAATGCTTGGCAGCCAAAGGGGCATTTTCTAAGAAAGCCAGACCACCCTGTTCCACAGTGACAGCAGCATCAATAGGCTCTGTTTCCGTCACCGTAAAAGTTTGCGCCGATGTATCGGCCGGACCACTCATGCTAAATATCTCATCATCCCGAATAGCCGAGCCATCGGTATTATCGAAATCTAGACTGCTGCTGGTAGTCCCCATCATGCCGCTATTCGAGCTGCCAAAATGAGTGCTACCCCTAGTCAGAATCGAACTATTGACATCTTCAGAAATATCAAAATCTGGCAAATTGCCCAAATCATCAAAAGCATCAAATTCATCCAAAAAATCGCTATGTTCTGGAGAATTACCAGCTTTTGATGACCAATCGCTGCTGGCCGCTCCCCCAGCTCCGAAAGAAGTCAATTGTTCGGAAGTGTCGAGAGAGAAAGAGTCATTAAAAGCATCGTCATCAAAAGCGTCTAACTCAAAACTATCCCTGGAGCCGAATGCTACACTCGAAGAATCGCCGTAACCATTACTTTGGGAAGTTCCATCGCTCGAATTCAAACCTCCCCGCCTCCCCCTGGGACTTTGAGAGTTGGGAACAGCACCGCCCATCAACAAAGTTTCATCTTCAGCCAGGGCATAATTTGACGAGTATTCCCCATTGGTTTGGGGCACTCCAAATTCCCCTGGGAGTTCCTGGGCGAAGGGGTCTGCATCTTCTATATCGTAGTTATGATTTTGACCGATCGGGGGTGAGGAAGAGAAGTCATCCAAATCATCGTCCAGGTCAAATTCATCTGGTAAGGAGCGGGGTACAAAAGATTCGTCAAAATTGTGGGATGGGCTCGTGGGATAGTTTACTGGGTTCAAGTCGATGTCATTGTCAACTTCGGGAGCAGCAAAGCCCCTACCATTGAGAATCTGAGTCGGAGCTTCTGAAAACGAATCTGGCTCGTAAGGAACTGATTTGCCAGACACTTTGCTGTCTTCAAAGGCATCATCTAATCCTTCGTGCTCTTCTAAGGCAAAAGCATCTCCAAAGTCTGAACTCGCAAATTCCTCGTCTAGTGGACCTGTCGCCTCAGCGTAAGCAGCCATCCCACCAGAATCGCTCATAAAGGGGTTAGAGGCCATGGTTAAATCGGCAGCACCGATTTCATTGTCGTCTTTTGGTTCCCATCCCAAGGCACTCATTCCCAAGTCTGCTAGGTCTTCATTTTCCATACCATTCGGGGATGGGTTCTCCCAGTCCATGCCACCGGCATCTCCTGAGAAAAGTTCAAAATTGGGGTTTTCTAAACCTACATCCAGAGATTTATCTGGGTAGAATTCCAATTCCGTTTCGGCATCAAAATTTTCTGATGGCAATTCTCCGGGTAAAAATTGGTCTGTGTAATTAATCCCGTTATGAGCGTGTTCAACCAAGCTTTGGTCGTCGCTCAAATCCAGCACTACTGCGTACTGTTCCCGTGCCACTTCGTAGTCTTCTAGGCCGTAACAATATATGTGTCCGCACAGCAGACGAGCGCTAGGGTCTTCGGGAAAATCTGCTACTAATTGACAAACTAGAGCGGCGGCTTCTGGATAGTCGCCTTCCATGTATGCCGCTTCGGCTCGTTGGTAGTCCTGCTGAAAGTTGGTACTTGTTGCCATTTGCCGCCCCATGTTGGATTTTAGATTTTAGATTTTAGATTTTAGATTTTTATCTTGAATGTTAGATACGCGGCGCTGTGACTGTTTGTGATTAGACTCAATCGAAAATCGCCAATCTAAAATTGATTTCACGCTGCCCACCGCGCCGAGCGCAGAATTTTCACTTGATCTAGCAGTCGTAGCACTTTCTGACCTGGTTCGCCTAACATCCATTCTCCTCTGAGAAATGGCATCATGCCATCTGGTGCATTGTTCTGCGAGTGCAGTTGCTCGACATCGAGCCAGTCCATGCCCACAATTCGATCGACTGCTAATCCCAAAATCGTATCTTGGTCTTCTACAGCTACGATCGGAATTTCCTGTCTGTCGGTATTCAGAGGTGTTTGGTCTCCCAGAAATTGGCCCAAGTCTGCCACCCAAATGACACGCCCTCTCATGTTTAGCGTACCTAAAAGCAAGGAAGAAACGTTAGGAATTGGTGTCATGCGGTCTGGGGAGGGGGATAGTACCTCTCTAATCCCTGTCGCTGGCAGCGCGAACTCATTGCCCGAAGGTACATAAAACCGCAGGTGCAGCTCGCCTTCGGGAGTTTCTAGTTCTTGGAATTCGGGAGCATGATCTATACCTAGTCCTGGTAATATGAAGTCTGGGCCGCCACTAATCATTTTTCTGACACCTGCTTTTTTAGCAAATTATTGAGGGTTCCCGCCAAGCTTGTCCCATCGAAACTTGACATAGCCAAGCTTGACATAACCAAGGCGTAAATGGCGTGACTGCTGGATGTGTTTGGCAAGAGAAGCGCGGACGCCATGAACTACATTAGCTCTGAGGTCTCGCGGTTTTGGTCAATCAGAGAAGGCTTTTTGTGAAGAAACAAGTATATTATATTTGTACTTTGAGCCTGTGTGGCCCACTTGAGTCGATAAATTATCCAGAGTAGCACGACAGGATTTTTTGGCGATTATCTATTATTTGTTTAATAAATGAGCCTGCGAAAGCGAGTGTCTTTACTGATAATCCAAGCTTTTTTGGGAATCGCGCAGGGTTTGAACAAAATGGTCGTAGATTTGTCTATAAGTGTACCACCTTGTCTATTTAATAGCTAGCTAGGTACTAGCTCCACTGTCGCCTCTGGGTAACCAGGACCCACATATTTTTCTACCAGCATTAATAACTCGTTTTCACCAAAAGGTTTGGTGATGTATTCAGTAGCTCCCGCCATCCGAGCTTGAACCCGATCGATAAATCCGTCAATACCCGTTAACATCACGATGGGTGTCTGTCGGAAAGCACTAGAACTACGTAGCATAGCGCAAATTTCGTGACCGTCTAGTTCCGGCATGGCAATGTCGCACAAAATTAAATCGGGTTTGAGTTGAAACACTAAACTCAGGGCTGTGAGGGGACTACTGATGCCCGTTGCTTGGTAGCCATGTTCATTCAAAATCGACTCTACGGTCTTGCGAATCACATTGTCATCGTCAATACAGACAACTATGGGAACTTTGGTTTTGGGGGAAGACCATTCTTTTTTGTTGTTAGCTGGGCTAATAGACTCAAAAAATACCTGCACCAATCCCTGCTGGACGAAGGGATAAATTGCCTTAGCCACAGTCAACACATCCCGGTTGAGGTAGCGCGCCATTTGGCGGATAGAAGTGCGGCCGTCAGCCCAGCGTTTGAGAGTATTAAAAGTATTGACAGGTAGGGCGACTTGCAACTCGGTGGGGTCTGAAATCACCGGACATTGGTTGGGCGACTGAATGTGAGGGTGAAACTGTTTCCACTGCTGCACCTGTTTGACAATTTTCGCCAGCAAGGAGCTAATTTCTAAGCTGGTTAATTGAGGAGCTAAGGCAGAACCCATTTCAAAGGTAAAGGAACCCTGATGGAGACTGAGCAAGTCAAATAGGGTTTCGTGGATCATGCTGTGGATAATGTTGCGCCCTTGAGCTGGGGTGAGGATGTGTTGTTCTAGCAGCGCCCACAGGTAGCCATATTCTGGAGCATTGGTAGAAGCCATATAGGGAACTTCGATTTTGTCTAGGGCCTTTTCTGCTTTGTAGCGGCGCAGGTAGTCCCGCAGGCGAAACAAACTTCCCGCACTCTGGGTAGCGTAAATAATCTGACCGTTGAAGCAGAAGACATACCAGGATTGTCCGGCTGGGGAGCGCGGGGTTGGGTGAGTACCCGTGCTGGCACCTATGGAGGAGCTGTAGGTCTCTACGAACAGTTCTCCGGTTCGCTGACCTAACTCAATCAGTTGCAGGATGCTGCGGATGTCTATTTCACTCAAATTTCCCTGCATGGAGCTAAAATTTTCTCCTTAAAACCGTTGGCGTCTGAGTTCAAAAATGCTATTTGGTGGCGGGAACTCAATTTTTTTTCCCATCTAGATTTCCATCGACAACAAACTATTTTGTGACCAATCTTCAAAAAACCATTCACCCCAGCATTAGTTTAGCTGTAGGGTGTTGGTGGTGAATCTCTGTTTGCTCGCCCCTTGGGAGGAAACAGGCTAAGGCGTTACCCTATTGTGACATACTCCCTCTCTCATTCAGCAGAACCTAGAACCTAATTGAATAGATACATTTAACCAGGTAAATTTAGGAATGTAACTAAATCTACTTTGAAATACTCACCTGGCAACTCTCTCGACCAGATTTTTTGTCAAAAGGAGTAGAGCCAAACATAGAGGGCTAATACCGGCTGTTAAATTTTTTAACTTTTGGTGATGGCAGTCTCCGCAGTTTTGCTATTCTTTTTAAGAAAGTGGCATTGATTGTGCCTAGGAGAAGTTGAGAAAGTCGTAGATAAGGCTTGATTGACGCTCCAAGTCGAGCATTGCTGTCGCTTGCTGCTAAAGTTGGGAAGGGTTTTAGGCAGTTGTCAAAATACATAGGTTTGTCTAGGTTTTATCAGAATTTGACAAAAACCAACAATAATTGTGATAAACTGGGCAAACGCTTGATTAGTGCGGGTTGCTAAAGCTTACTGGGTGTGAAAACCACAGAAAACACTTGGCACAAAGTGATCGTCAAAAAACCAAATATTTCAAGTCCTCTGCTAATCAAGGCAGTCTCTAACTGGGAAGAGTAGGCAAACCTGAGCAATCAGGAAGCATATAGCACTTGCTCTAGGCAAAACATAGACCGCTAAGTTTGATTTACAGATTTCTGTAGGTTTTTAGAAGCGGTTAATCTTTAGAGATTACTACATGAGATTAGGGAGAGTTTAGCCCGAAATTACGCCTGTGGACTGGAAGGAGCCGACTCCCCAGGGTGAAGCAGGAAGTGAAGATTGAGTCTGCTGAGAGTAGATGCGATCGGCTTTCACAGAACGGATACTGCTATCGACAAATTGCGCAAACGACACCAAAGAGAGGACTATCAGCGTGCTGTATCTAGCAGAAGTACAAAAACAGAGAAGCGGCTTTGGTCTCGGTGGCGGTAAGGCTGAACTAAAACTGCTAGCTTGTCAGCGGGGCGAACATAATTGGATCGCTGTACCTGGGGATGATGTGATTCCAGTGGAGGAAGCTAATAAGTTTAACGACGGCACCCTGGTGCTGGTTGAGTTAAGCGCTAGTAAGCAGGTGCAGCGAATTCAGGAAGCTGCGCGCCAATTGGTGAGTATTCTCCAAAATTTCTCGCGCTTGCAGGATAAGTTTAAGGATAAGGAAGAGGAAATTGAACAGTGGAAGGCTTCTCTGACTTTTTCGAGTCAGGAACTAAATCGCCGTGAAATGGAAATGCAAGCCCGCGAAGAGCAGTTGGCTCACATGGTGGATGAGTTGGAGCGGCTGGAGGCGCAGCGCTCGGAAATTGAAAATACTCGCGATGAAGCTCATCGATTGCGGGAAGAAGTCGATCGCTCTCGTGCGGAAATGGAGATGGCTTGGGAACAGTTGCGGGGCGAGCAGCAGCGGGTGGAGCAGCAGCAGTCTCAGGTTCAGCAAGGGGCGGTGGTAGATGAGAAACAGGCCCGTAGAATTCAGGAGTTAATGAACAAGCTTTCGGGGGCGATTGCTTCGGCTCAAGGGGTGCGGGAACAATTGAATCAGTCTTTTGGGGTCGTGGGGGCTCAACAGGCAATTTTGGATCTACACTGGCAGCAGTTGGAGCAACAACGGGCCAATGCTCAGCAGCAGCAAGCAGAGGTCGATCGCCAACTTCCCCATATCCAACACCGCTGGGAAGAGTGGTATCAAGCTGTGGATGCTGTGACGCAAGCCAAGGTGGAGAGCAAGGGCCTGCAAAGTACGTTGAGTGCGAAGGAAGAACAGTTTCAGTTGTTTTCTGCCCAGGTGAGGGCTCTGGAGGCTCTAACGAGACAAGTTTCCGGTATGGCTCAAGGTTTTGGGCCTGTGGCTACAGAGCAGCAAGTAGATGTGCAAGCTCTGGAGAAAATGTCGATAGATGAGTTGCAGGGGCTAGTTCAAAACTTGCAACAGGATTTGGAAAAGGTGTTTCGGTTTGTTAACGATCAAGAGGAGGAGTTGACTCTCCAGCAGCAAACTATCGAGGAATTGCAAGCGAAAATTCAAGCTGCTAACGAGTACGATCGCATGGAGATGTCTAATGAAATGGCCGATGAACTCGAAAGTTATCAGATGTTGAATGAAACTCTCGTGGGACAACGACTGCGCTTGCAGGAACGGGAGAGTATTTTGAAGCAACATCAGGCGGTGCTTTGGAAACGCTTGGGTACTGCTAATCCAGCATCGCGAGAGGGACAGATTGATTTGGGGCCGGTCATCGCACAATTGGAAAGTCAGCGCCAGCAGCAGCAGCAAGATTTGCAGAAACTGGAGCAGGAAATTCAGCAGTTACGACAAGCCATAGCTCAAAATGATGGCAATGTTAACCGCAAAACTGGGGAACTGGAGGGTCAACGCCAGGAAATTAAACAGTTGGAGCAGAATTTGTTTAACCAGAAAAGTGCTGTGGCGGAACTCTGGGGCAGGGTGAATGTTTATCAAGAAATGTTGCAGCCGGTTCAGGATAATTTGAGTGGGCTGCGTCAAAAGTTGGAAGCTGTGGGGGGGGAACTCGATCGCCTTGAGCAAACTGGAGAACAACAAGATCAGACGATTTCTCAGTTACAACAGGTGATTTCGGGTTTGATTAGTGGGTAAAAAGATAGTAGATATATCCCCGACTTTTGTAAGAAGTTGGGGATATAATTTAGAAACCTACAGCAAAAACTCAGTGAGGTGGAAGAATCAGAATCAGTTCAATCTTTCGGATTTTATAAATCAAAGTATAATATCGTTTCCGGCTGCATCGTCAGGTGATTTAACCGCAGAGAACACTCTTGACACAGAGGGAGAGAATAGAGATCTGAATCATTCAGATGCTACCGGATTTGATATAACTTGGGAAATTCGCAAGAATACAAGCGCCGACTGGAGGAAATCAGAAGAGACTAACACTGTCGCAGTTAATCACCCATCTCCCACCATCCAAACCAGCATTCCCAAAATTTCATCCACCGGAGGCAACGCATAGTCATTAAGGTCGATCGATACAATTTTTTCCTCTAGTTTCATAAATCGCCACTGCGTGCCGTTACTGCCAAACGATCAACCCCTATTGTTCGATAAATTGTATCTCTTTGTTGATAACTCCGCCCCAAAGAACTAATCGCATTTTGCAAATCTTCGACGGATTGACAACTACCACCAACTGCACCAGCCATGGTAGTGATGTGCTCTTCCATCAATGTGCCACCAATGTCATTGCAACCCCATTTCAGGGCTTCTGTAGCTCCATCTAAACCTAATTTCACCCAACTTGGTTGATGATGGGGAATCAAATTTCCTAAGAAGATTCTGGAGACTGCGGTGAGCAATAATGTATCTGCTAAAACTGGTTGGTCGCGGCCGACTCGACTCCGCAAAGGTGCTGGTGCTTGCTGTCCGACAAAGGGCAATAAAATAAATTCTGTAATGCTAGCTGGATAGTTTTGGTCGATCGCACTTTGTTGGAGCGATCGCACTTTTTCTAGATGCAAAACCTGCTGTTCGGCAGTTTCAATATGGCCACAAAGCATGGTACTGGTTGTTGGCAATCCCAAACTGTGAGCCGTACCCACAATTTCCAGCCAAGTTGCCGTATCTGTTTTTTCCGGGCAAATAATCCGTCGTACTCCATCGTCAAGAATTTCCGCTGCGGTGCCGGGCATGGAACCAACTCCCGCATCTCGCAAAGCCGAAATTACATAGCTGAAACTCAGGCCATCTTCCCTGGCAATGAATTGTATTTCTTGTGGCGAAAAAGCGTGCAAATGTAATTGAGGGAACTCATCTTTAATTATTTTCACCAATTGCAGATAATAAGGCAAAGATGCGCCATTGAGTTTGGCGTTAAGATGTAATCCCCCCTGCATACAAATTTCTGTAGCACCCCGCTGCACTGCGTCTGTAGCTTTTTCCAGGATTTGGGCCCAGTCTAACCAAAAAGCGCCCTCATCTTCCTGATTGCGGCGAAATGCACAAAAACTGCAATGCTGCTCGCAAATATTGGTGAAATTAATATTGCGGTTGATAACATAGGTGACAACATCTCCTGATTGTCGGCGACGCAGCAAGTCAGCAGTTGTTTGAATCGCAGCTCGCGCATTTGGTTCTGTTTGCTGCAAAAGTACCAAGGCCTCTGCGGTGGAGAGGTTATAACCTTGTAAAGCGCGATCGAGAATGGCATCCACAGTTTATTTTCCAGCTCAGTTACAGAATCACGACCTAGAATTACAGGCGTTCTTAGATTTTAACAAACCAACTCTAGACGAAACATATTCTCAAGTCTACAGTCATCGCACAACATATTTTACTTTCGGAAAACAGGAACTATGAACTTAAATCAAGTAAATCAGCTCTTGCCAGTACCGACGAACCCTTTGGAAATTCCGGCTGCACCGACTGTAGCTTCAAATTCTGCGACAACAGGGGAACCGCCCATTTATTTTTCCCTGATAATTCCCACCTACAACGAGTGCCAAAATATCAAAAAGATCGTCGAAAAGCTGAGCCAATTGCTTGATGGTAGCCTTGCCGGTGACTACGAGATGATTGTAGTGGATGACAACAGCCCCGATCGCACCTGGGAAGTTGCCCTATCCCTGACACTCGACTATCCGCAATTGCGCGTGATGCGACGCGAGCACGAGCGAGGGCTTTCTACAGCCGTGATTAGGGGATGGCAAGCTGCCAGAGGTGAGGTTTTGGGCGTAATCGATGCCGACTTGCAACATCCGCCAGAGACGCTGTTGAATCTTTTGGCAGAGATTAAGCGGGGAGCCGATTTGGCCGCTGCTAGTCGCCACGTTGCCGAAGGTGGAGTCAGCGACTGGAGTATGATGCGGCGATTTTTATCGCGGGGAGCTCAGACTTTGGGATTGGTGATACTACCGGGGGTTGTGGGCAGGGTTTCCGATCCCATGAGCGGCTATTTTATGGTGCGCCGCAGTTGTATTGCGGGCAAAATGCTGAATCCCGCCGGTTACAAAATTTTGATTGAAGTGCTCGGCAGAGGGGATATCCGCTGGATTGGAGAAGTTGGTTATGTGTTTCAGGAGCGCCTTGAAGGGGAGAGCAAAGTTACCTGGAAACAGTATATTGAGTATTTGCGACATTTGCTCCGGTTGCGGTTTGCCCGCTGGCCCATGGGCAAGTTTATACGATTTGGTTTAGTGGGTTTCAGCGGGGTGTTTGTGAATATGGGGGTTTTGTACGTGCTGCGAAATTTCTGCAAGTTGGAACTGACTCGCAGTTTGATTGTGGCTGCGGAATTGGCAATTGTTAGTAACTTTTTGTGGAACGATCTATGGACTTTTGGGGAAATTTCTAGGCGGCAGCGAGGCAATCGCCAACGCTTGAAACGACTGTTGAAATTTAATACGATTTGCTTGATGGGTTTGATTTTGAATGTGCTGCTGGTGAATGTGATGTTTAATATTTTTGGGATGAATGAATATTTGGCTAATTTAATTGCGATCCTGGCTGTTACGTTGTGGAATTTCTGGATTAATATGAAGCTGAGTTGGCGGGTGACGGATGTTAATTAGGGAATTGGGAATTGGGAATTGGGAATTGGGAATTGGGAATTGGGAATTGGGAATTGGGAATTGGGAATTGGGAAAATAACCAATAACCAATAACCAATAACCCAACGACTGCGTTTATCCTGAGCGTAGTCGAAGGGCTCAGGGCGACGCCTATAACCAATAACCAATAACTCATAACTAATGACTAAATTAATGATTAGGAATAAACAACTGTTGTTGGTATTATTGTGGATGGCGATCGCCTTGATGTTGCGATTTGCTAATTTGGACTCGAAACCACTGTGGACGGATGAGTTTTCCACTTTAGTTTTTAGTTTGGGCAACAGTTTTCGAGGTGTGCCGCTCGATCGGGCGATCGCTCTTTCTAGTTTACTGGAACCACTGCAATGGAGTCCCACTGCTACCACTGGCGATGTGCTGCATAATTTACTGCTAGAAAGCAATCATCCTCCGGTTTATTTTATGCTGGCTCACTGGTGGATGGATTTGTTTAGGCCTTCTGCCGATAGTTTAGTCTGGATTGGGCGATCGCTCCCAGCTTTATTGGGTGTAATTTCCGTTCCAGCTATTTACTTTTTGGGCAAATTTGCGTTTAATTCTCCTCTAGTTGGTCAATGTGCTGCTGCGATGATGGCAGTTTCTCCCTACGGTGTTTATCTAGCTCAAGAAGCTAGACATTACAGTTTAGGAACTTTATTAGTTATTGCTTCTTTGTTTTGCTTATTTTTAAGTATTAAACGCATTCAACAACGGGCGCTAATTCCTCTTTGGACTGTGGCAATATGGTTAATGTTTAACTGTTTGGGAATAGCCAGTCACTACTTTTTTGTTCTCACTTTATGTGCGGAAGCAATAGCGTTAACTGCTGTAATCGCCCACTCATATAATGAAAAATATCCTATTTTTTTTAAGCTAGAAAATGAATTTAAAAAAAATCACTCTCCTTTCGGTAAATCTAAAAATATCTGGCGATTATTGGCAGTGGCTAGCGGTACGGCTGCCGGGGGATTAATATGGGTTCCCATATTTTTTTCAAATAAATATGGCAGTGAATTAACTAATTGGATTGTTAGCGGCGATCGCACTTGGTTGAATTGGATTAGTCCAATTTTTCAAGCTTTGGCTGGATGGATTACTGTGATATCTTTGTTACCCGTGGAATCGTCAAATCTGGCAGTAGTGATTGCATCGGCGATCGGGATGACTATCTTTTTTGTCTGGGCGCTTCCCTTGGTGTTTGGAGCGATTAAAACTGCTTTAAAAAACCCGGATACTGTTTTAGGTACTATCATTTTTTGCTGGTTTGTAGTAGGAGCAATTTTCCTATTCTTTAGTTTTAAATATATTCTTGATATTGACCTCACTCGTGGCGCTAGATACAATTTTGTTTACTTTCCAGGGGTGATTTTATTGTTAGGAGCAGCCTTGGCAGTTCTCTTTGACACACCTACAGTAAAAAGTCAATGGTTTAATTACCCATCTATGGAAACTTCTGGTAAAAAAGCTGTTTTACTAATTTTATTAATGGGTTTGGTGAGTGGTGTTACAGTAAATTCCAATCTGGGTTATCGGAAGTATTACAAACCCGATCTTTTGGTGCCCATTATCCGCGAAGTATCACAAGTTCCGGTGTTGATTGCTACTACTCAAAAGACTCATGTGGAAATCGGGGAATTGATGGGTATTGGGTGGGAAATTAGGAAGAGGGAACAAGAACCCCCCCCAACCCCCCCCAAGGGGGGAACAAGTCAGAATGGGGCTGTTGGGGGGAAGTCGGAAGAACCCCCCCCAACCCCCCCCAAGGGGGGAACAAGTCAGAATGGGGCTGTTGGGGGGA
>NZ_JAHRFC010000008.1:6256-154420 GCF_020883015.1 Microcoleus sp. CAWBG640 | reverse complement strand
AAGTCCTGGAAGCGATGAACAATGTTAACTTAGGCTCGGCAGAAACTGCCACTAGCCTCGCTCAAGTTAAACTATGTACGGAACTGCTCAACGAAACCGCAGCAGAACTTAAAAAGCTATCTTAATTCAAAACCCCGATCGCTCTGTGCACTTATCCAAACTGTCCCTATCTCTCGCGATCGCTTCTTTTATACTCTCTATTCTTGAAGTTAATCCACCGAAAGATATATGGCTCTCTCGGATATTTGGTGAAAAATGTAGCAATCAATACTAAATTTCTTAATCGTGAAAGCTCAAACCCTTGATTTTGCAAAGTCATAAGCATTACTTATCACCAAATATCCGAGAGAGCCAATCAGAAGTTCTGCTGGGGGGAATGAATCAGAGAAATAAAAATAGCCCGCAGTGGCGGGCTTTGTGTTTGTATTCTGATTGTTTGATATTAATGGCCGTGTTTGGAGTTGCGATCGCCCAATTTCGCTTTTTGCCGCTGGCGAATACCGGCCCGAACTGTTGCCATATCCACGGGAAAACCAACCACAGGAATCACCTGATCCTGGCGTTCCTTTTCCAGATTCTTGAGTTCGGTGTAATCTACCCAGTGAATGCAATTCACCGGACAAGTATCCATCGCCTCAGCAATCAATTCTTCAGAATCACCATCTTGTCGCACCACGCGCGATCGGCCGTAATCCGGTTCAATGTAAAAGGTATTCCGAGCAACATGAGCGCAATGCTTGCAACCAATGCAGGTAATCTCATCAACGTAGACACCTTTTTGCCGCAACACGCCACCCAACTCTGGTTCAAAACCAGTGCGATCGGGCGCATCTCGCAAAAAACCACCTAACTCTGGTTCAAAACCAGTGCGATCGCCCGCAGTCTCTATTTCAAGTCCAGAAATCTCCGACATTTCGACCTCTTCCAATAACAATAAGTCCGCACAGGCGGACTTTAGATTGTGAATTTATTTGATTGTGCAGCCACTGTTTGAAGCTAGACGCATCTAAGCGCACCAGCGCTGTACCACCAAGCGAATCGAACCATCTTGATTTTGCTTTTGTTCAGAAACTTGGAAACCCTGTTTGGCGCTCTCATTCACCACCGTATGGTAAGCATAGCGCTGAGTCACCTTGTTCAGAAAACGGTCTACAGACCAAGCTTGCTGCCAAAATTGCAAATCAGCCACCAATTCATACTCAGTTCCATTCCAGCTAAAACCTAAGTCATAGCCATTTTCCTGCTCAATAACCACCTCAGCGGTGCTAGTTAGTCCGCGATATCCCCGCACCTGTGTCGGGCCAGACTTCCAGTCGATACCTAAGTCGGTTAAAGCAGCTTCCAAAGAATTCAAATTGCGGATCTGGGTTTTAATTTGGCTAAAGTGTGACATGATGATTCCAAAAAAATTTAAGTGAACTTAACAAAAAAAGATTACCAATCGCTAAAAGCAACTTGGGTTGTGGCTTCGGCTGACTGATGCAGTGTTTGGGTGAAATATTCCGATGTAGACTCTTGATGAAGCACAACTCCAAGCTGGGCTTCGATCGCAGCCGTTACCTCAGCGCAGGATGCGCCCATAATGCCGGTGACTGTTTCCTGTACCCGGCCATCTGGATAAATCACAAACTCTAGTGTTTCCATAGTGTGTTATCGAACAGTGGCTGACTCAATAGGAATAGTGGGATTTAGACATCCGTAGCACTAGGCTAGGGAAGATGCCTGGGGCGTCGCTTCTTGAGGTTGGCGTAACTCGCAAACCCCTAAATCAATTTTGACGAATTGATAGGTTGCGAGTCACAACTTCACAAAAGTTATTAATATCTAGAAGCTTTACGTCAGTTATCTGTAAAGTTTCGCGTACTTTGTGACATCAGTCAATGGGATTTTAGATTTTAGATTATTGTAGAGGCGATCGCCTGGGATCGATAAAAAGATTCACAGTTTGTCAATATTGTCAATAAATTTTAGATTTTACACGCCCTGGGATGGTCTTGAGAGGGCTAGATATCTTGTTAAAATGATGAGTAAACCTGAATAATTTTTAGCAGAGGCGTAGTTGCTATGACCGTTGCATCCCAAAAAATGAGCCTTGAAGAGTATCTGAACTTTGATGATGGTACAGAGACTCGGTACGAACTGGAAAATGGAGAACTGATTGTTATGCCCCCAGAAAGCCAACTCAATTGCCGAATTGCCTCATTGCTATTTGCTCTATTCTTGCAACAGGGTATTCCATCTTATCGATTGATGATGAAGACTGAAATTGTGGTGAGTAGTTCGCGGGCTGGGAGTCGTTTACCGGATTTGATGGTGCTATCGGAGGAATTGGCTACGGCTTTGGAGGGGAGTAGCCGATCGACTATTATGAGCGATATGCCACCACCATTGCTGGTAGTAGAAGTGGTGAGTCCTCATCAAGAAAATCGAGATTATCGCTACAAACGTTCTGAGTATGCGGCGCGAGGGATTCCAGAGTATTGGATTGTTGACCCAATACAACAGCGGGTGACGGTGTTGGAGTGGGTTGAAGGTTTGTATGAAGAGGTTGTGTATACGGGTGATAGCGCGATCGTATCTCCTGTATTGGGCGTGTTGGAATTGACAGCTTCACGGCTATTGCAAGGCAGTTGAAAAAGTGGGTGAGATTCAATTTTAGATTAGTTAGAAATATTGTTAAAATGATGAGTACACCTGAACAATTATAAGAGGCGTAGTTGCTATGACCGTTGCATCCCAAAAAATGAGCCTTGAAGAGTATCTGAACTTTGATGATGGTACAGAGACTCGGTACGAACTGGAAAATGGAGAACTGATTGTTATGCCCCCAGAAAGCCAACTCAATTGCCGAATTGCCTCATTGCTATTTGCTCTATTCTTGCAACAGGGTATTCCATCTTATCGATTGATGATGAAGACTGAAATTGTGGTGAGTAGTTCGCGGGCTGGGAGTCGTTTACCGGATTTGATGGTGCTATCGGAGGAATTGGCTACGGCTTTGGAGGGGAGTAGCCGATCGACTATTATGAGCGATATGCCACCACCATTGCTGGTAGTAGAAGTGGTGAGTCCTCATCAAGAAAATCGAGATTATCGCTACAAACGTTCTGAGTATGCGGCGCGAGGGATTGCAGAGTATTGGATTGTTGACCCAATACAACAGCGGGTGACGGTGTTGGAGTGGGTTGAGGGTTTGTATGAAGAGGTTGTGTATACGGGTGATAGCGCGATCGCCTCCCCTGTGTTAGGCGTGTTGGAATTGACAGCCGAACGGCTATTGCAAGGACGTTGAAAAAGTGGGTGAGATTCAATTTTAGATTAGTTAGAAATATTGTTAAAATGATGAGTACACCTGAATATTTTTTACAAGAGGCGTGGTTGCTATGACCGTTGCATCCCAAAAAATGAGTCTTGAAGAGTATCTGAACTTTGATGATGGTACAGATACTCGGTACGAACTGGAAAATGGAGAACTGATTGTTATGCCCCCAGAAAGTGATCTGAATCAGCGAATTGCGATGTTTTTATTAGCTCTATTCTTGCAAAAGGGTATTCCATTTTATAGATTGAGAGTTGGGGCTGAAATTGTGGTGAGTAGTTCGCGGGTGGGGAGTCGTTTACCAGATTTGATGGTGTTATCGGAGGAATTGGCTACGGCTTTGGAGGGGAGTAGCCGATCGACTATTATGAGCGATATGCCACCACCATTGCTGGTAGTAGAAGTGGTGAGTCCTCATCAAGAAAATCGAGATTATCGCTACAAACGTTCTGAGTATGCGGCGCGAGGGATTCCAGAGTATTGGATTGTTGACCCAATACAACAGCGGGTGACGGTGTTGGAGTGGGTTGAGGGTTTGTATGAAGAGGTTGTGTATACGGGTGATAGCGCGATCGTATCTCCTGTATTGGGCGTGTTGGAATTGACAGCTTCACGGCTATTGCAAGGCCGTTGAAAAAGTGGGTGATATTCAATTTTAAATGAGTTAGAAATATTGTTAAAATGATGAGTAAACCTGAACAATTTTTAGCAGAGGCCTGGTTGCTATGACCGTTGCATCCCAAAAAATGAGTCTTGAAGAGTATCTGAACTTTGATGATGGTACAGAGACTCGGTACGAACTGGAAAATGGAGAACTGATTGTTATGCCCCCAGAAAGCGAACTCAATCGCCGAATTGCCTCATTGCTATATATATACTTTGCACAACAGGGTATTCCATCTCATCGATTGACGATGAAGACTGAAATTGTGGTGAGTAGTTCGCGGGCTGGGAGTCGTTTACCGGATTTGATGGTACTATCGGAGGAATTGGCTACGGCTTTGGAGGGGAGTAGGCGATCGACTATTATGATGGATATGCCACCGCCATTGCTGGTAGTAGAAGTGGTGAGTCCTCATCAAGAAAATCGAGATTATCGCTACAAACGTTCTGAGTATGCGGCGCGAGGGATTGCGGAGTATTGGATTGTTGACCCAATCCAGCAGCGGGTGACGGTGTTGGAGTGGGTTGAAGGTTTGTATGAAGAGGTTGTGTATACGGGTGAGAAGGCGATCGCCTCCCCTGTGTTGGGCGTGTTGGAACTGACGGCCGAACGGCTATTGCAAGGGCGTTAAAGGCTTCCATAAGCTGATTAATTCGTTTACAAGGACGAGCAATTCAGATACAGACTCATTAATTTCGGGAGTTTGAAATCCATGAATCACTAATGGGTGTCAGAAACCGGGTTTTTTCCGAAATACTTCGTTGCATTCCATAGATTTAGTGAAAAACCCGGTTTCTTTGATTGGATTGTATTCAAGACTATTTTACATCTTCTACTGCCACCTAAAAAAAAACTCAAGACTTAGGTAACATATAGATATAACCGGATTCATTTTTTGGCAAAATAACTTTGTAATCGATGGTATACCCCGATGCACCCATAATATCTATTGACTCACGCATAGCTTCACCACGACCAAAATCTAAAGTTTTTTTGAGTTCACCATCCACATAAATCTTGACAGATACACGAATCAAATTAGAGTTGTCAGGTAAACCGTAAGCTAGTTTGAGTTCACCTGGGTTTTTGATAATTTTACAGGTGATAGATCTGGGATTTGAAGAGGAAATGTAAAAACGGCTTGTAGGTTCCTCAGTGCGCTTGCCAATAGTAATTAAGTTATCATAGTTTTCGGCTGAATTTCCGTACATTTTTTGGCATCGAAATTCCTCGGTTGTACGAGTAGTAGGTTTGGGAGGTGCAGCAGGTGAAGAAGCAGCTAGAGTTGGTATTACTAAAGCAATAGCAAGACCTAAGAGAAAACCCAATTTAGGGCGATTAAATTTTCGAGAATTTTGGCTCATGATTTGTTTTTGGCTCGATTGACTTGACAACCCACATAAATATTAACGTCGCTAAATCTGAACACCCTGACTTACAAAAAACTTCAAGTTTATCAATGACACTCTTTAGCAATTGGTAAACCAGCTTTGAGTAAGTTTAATTTATCATGTCTAGGTAGAATATGATGTATCTGGTGTTACCCGATCGCCCCAAACAACATCTCCAACAGCCACCAAAAGCCCGATCGAGCTAAAATCCCAAATCTCAAATCTCAAATCCGATGACGGATGACTTCCTTAAAAGCGATTTAAGATAGAGAGAATAAGATCAACCAAAAATCCAAATGACATCAACCCTGCTCAAATCCTCAGCCCGATCGCCCATCAATGCTCCCACCATCCGCCATTTCCCCAATGGCCTCACCGTCATCGCCGAACACTTGCCGGTTGATGCGGTTAACCTTAGCATTTGGGTGAACTTGGGCTCCGCCGTCGAATCCGACGAAATCAACGGGATGGCTCACTTTTTAGAACACATGATTTTCAAGGGAACTCCCAGTATTCAAAGCGGAGAATTTGAGCGGGCGATCGAACAACGCGGCGCAGTCACCAATGCCGCCACCAGTCAGGATTACACAAACTACTACATCACCACAGCCCCCAAAGACTTTGCCGAACTAGCTCCCCTGCAAGTCGATGTGTTGCTAAATGCCAGCATTCCCGACGATGCCTTCGATCGCGAAAGACTGGTAGTCTTAGAAGAAATTAGGCGATCCGAAGACAATCCCGGCCGCCGCACCTATCAGCGATCGGTCCAAATAGCCTTTGAATCCTTACCCTATCGCCGTCCCGTCCTCGGCCCTAGCTCGGTGATCGAAAACCTTACCGCGCAACAAATGCGCGATTTCCACCGCAGCAGATATCAGCCCAGCGCCATGACAGCAGTGGCTGTAGGGAATTTACCCGTGGATCAATTAATTCAAATTGTGGCAGACAGTTTTTCGGCAAAAAGCACAGCACAAAACGGCAACATAGACATCGCGGCTGCCAAAAATGACTCAACACCCCAAACCCCGACATACTTTCCAGAATCGCCCTTGACAGAAACAGTCCGCCACGAGTTTGTCGATTCGGCTCTCCAGCAAGCCAGACTGATGATGATGTGGCGAGCACCCGGTTTCATTGACATCTCCGAAACCTATGCCCTAGACGTTTTAGCCACTATTTTAGGTCACGGGCGCACAACTCGCTTAGTTCAAGAGTTGCGAGAAGATAAGGGGCTAGTCTCGTCCATTTCTGTGAGCAACATGACTCAGCGACTAGGCGGTGTTTTCTCAATTTCCGCTCACCTGGTGGCGGAAAACTTGCCAGAAGTCGAAGCAGCCATTGTCCGACACATCCGCACTCTGCAAACTGAACTGGTGACAGATGCTGAAATTTCCCGCATCCGCACTCAAGTGGCAAATCGGTTTGTGTTTGGTAACGAAACTCCAAGCGATCGGGCAAGTTTGTACGGCTACTATCAGTCGATGGTAGGAGATATCGCTCCCGCCCTCAACTATACCGCTTGCATCCAAGCTCTGACTCCCACGGATATCCGGGATGCCGCCGTCAAATATTTGTCTCCCGATGCGATCGGCATACTGATCGTTCGCCCTTCCTGATTTTGCAGTCTCCCCTTGAAGGTTTTGTATCGAATCATGAATACAAAGCCTTTAACATAGGGGCGATCGACAAAACTATCGTAATTTTCTGAGAGGATAAGCTTGGAATTATTACACATGGGTGGGCAAGGATGAAATTACAAAACTTTCTAAAATCCCAAATGAGGTACGATGTCAAGGCGATCGCGGCTGACGACGAACTCAGTCGCCAAATTCAAACTCGCCTGATTGACTTGGGTTTACTCAAACCCCCCGTAGACGGCTTATTTGGTCCCCTCTCTACCGCCGCTCTCCATCGATTTCAAACCCTGATGAAGTGTGGCGAACTTGGTTTTTTGGGAGCAGTCACAGCCGAAAAGCTGATCGAGACCAAAAAGGGAGACATTCCCACACCTCCGATCGTCCTAAAAATCCTCAAAGACACAGTTTTTAAAGCAAAACCTCTGGCAACTTCTCAACTTCTTGACGCGGAAAAACAGTCAATACCAGCGGGAAAAGAGTTTGAACTGATTGCTTTTGCTCCCATTCGCGGCCACCTGAGAATTGCTTTGCGCAACCAGTCCTTTAAAGGTTCGGGGATTTGGTATGTTTTGGGAACCCAGGCTCAAGTTACTCAAGAAGGTGTGGTGCTCTATCCCAAAATAAATCCACCCACTGTCAGACTGGGAGTTCCTTACCGCTCCCAAATGGATAATTTTTACAATCCTAGTGGTTCTTGTAATGTAACTTCCATAGCAATGTGTCTGGATTTTTTGAGGATTGCGCGACGCAAAAAAACCGGGCAATTTGAGGACGAACTCTACGAATATGCGATCGCCAAAGGTTACAGTCGTTGGGAACCGTTGGATTTAGCAAAGATTGTCAAAGATTACGGCGCTCAAGATTACTTTACAGAAAATGCAACTATTCAGGACCTTAGAGATTGGCTAGCCAGTGGCAATCCGGCTGTGATCCACGGATATTTCACGTCTTTCGGTCATATCATCGTTGTAGTAGGTTATGACAGCGATGGATTCTTTGTTCACGACCCCTATGGAGAGTGGTTTCCCGATGGCTACGACACGAGTATTAGCGGTTCCTATTTGTATTATTCCGAGCGTTTAATCCGCAACGTTTGTATGCCTGACGGGAATTTCTGGGTTCATTTTATATCCAAATAATTGGGCATTGGGAATCGGGCATTGGGCATTGGGCATTGGTTATTAGTTATTAACATTAACTAATAACCAACAGTTAACAGTTAACAGCGAACAGTCAACAGCGAACAGTCAACTAACTATTAATTTTCATACTCAAATCCAGCCAAGTCGATCGCGTAATCGGAGCACTCGTAGAAATATAGTCAACTCCGGTTTCCGCCACACTCCGAATAGTTTCCAAAGTAACATTCCCGGAAGCTTCTATTTTCACCCGATCGCACTTTTCGCGAATTATTGCCACAGCCTGCCGCATCAGATCGCAGGACATATTGTCTAACATGATAATATCCGCCTTGTGCTGAAGAGCTGTCTCTACCTCAGCCAGAGTTTCCGTTTCAACTTCGATTGTCAGCGGATAGGGGATAGAATTGCGAATTAGGGCGATCGCCTCGGCAATTCCCCCAGCCGCCGCAATATGATTGTCTTTAATCATCACCGCGTCATCTAATCCCATCCGATGATTGCAAGCACCGCCGATTTGAGTCGCGTATTTTTCCAACAATCGCAACCCCGGTGTTGTCTTGCGGGTATCCACCAATTGCACGGGCAAATCGGCAATTTTGTCAACATATTTCTGAGTTAAAGTAGCGATGCCGCTCAAACGCATTGCCAAGTTTAATGCTACTCTTTCTCCGGTTAGCAGCGCGTCGAAATTGCCGGAAATCTCGGCAATTACTTCTCCTTTTTCGCACAGTTTCCCTTCGGGTACTTGGGGGATGAAACTGAGGTTGCTGTCTAAAAGTTTAAATGTGCGATGTGCGATCGGCAATCCGGCTATGACTCCAGCTTCTTTGACTATCCATTTAGCAGTACCCTGGATGCTGTTTGCGGGGAATAAGGCCGATGTTGTGCGATCGCCCCTACCGATATCTTCTAGCAGCCAGTTGTGCAATAGGGTGTCTAAAACTATCCAAGGTGGCAATATTGCTGTCATGTTTTTGTCGGTTGTTATATCGATAGGAATTACGCATCAAAACCCAAGAAACCGGGTTTTTGCCAGAGAATCGGGCTGTAACAAAGGATATCGGAAAAAACCCGGTTTCTGACTTTACGCATCATAACCAAAGAAACCGGGTTTTTGTGATTGAATCGGGCTGTAACAAAGTATCTCGGAAAAAACCCGGTTTCTGACTACCCGTGCGTCTAGGACTGCTACTAGGAAGAATAATCGATCGCGTAATTTTCGGCAAGTTGCAGAATGATGATTAGTGGGATTTTGGGCGATCGGGGGCTAGATAATGGGTTATTCTGTTGCTGACATTTGGTTTTGGTGGTTTAATGGAGTAGAAAGGGCGATCGCGAGTAAAAACAATGATACAGCCAGTCATTTTAGAAAAACTAGCAGAACTCCCTGAGTCTCTTCAGACAGAAGTGCTTCATTACATTGAGTTTTTGATTGAAAAGCAGGCTAAAAACTTAAGTCAAGAAAAGCCAACAAAGCGAGGCGGACTTGGAATGTGGAAAGGTAAAATCTGGATGTCTGATGATTTTGATGAGCCGCTTGAGGATATGAAGGAATATATGGATACTCAGCATTAGATTACTTTAAGGTTATTAGTGATACGGTCAATTTCAACAAGAGAAAACAAATGAACCTAAAAAAAATAATTAGTGATTTAATGAATTCCATCGGCAGTGAAAACCTTAGTTCCATACTGCGTGATTCTGGTGAAGTGGTACTTGACAATGTTTTAAACGAAGGTGTACTTCGTGATATTCCATTTTGTAATTTCGCTGTTTCTGCATACAAATTAAAGGTTGAAAACGACTATAGATCCTTCATCAAGAAGGTCACAAACTTCTTAGAAGAGCTACCTAATGTATCCCATGAGGAAGCTCAGAATTTTGTTGAATCTATTGAACAAAATCCCAAGGAAAAGCGTATATTTGAAGAAATTTTATTACTGCTAATTGACCGTGCAGACAGCCTTGAAAAACCATCAATTTTAGGAAGATTACTCAAGCACCACATCCTCAGAAATATATCCTATGATGACGCAATGCGATTATCATCCATAGTCGATCGTGTATATATGCCTCACTTAAATTACCTGACTAGCTTTACATATGGTATCCAGAGCAATCCGAATATTGCTGCGAGTCTTCAAAGTGCTGGACTACTTAATTTGGCTGGTATAGATGGTGGAAATTTGGATGAACCTTGTTCTGAAGGCCTTATTTATGAATTAAATGATTATGGAAAAATGTTATTAAAATATGGCTTAGATTCAGCAATCTAACAATTTAGATGCAGCCGATAATTCCAAAATTATAACTAATCTTCATAAGGTTAAATAATTCCCTTGCTTTGATTAGTCATGATGCGGCTTCTGATGCCTATAACCTTACGCAAATATGGTCACAATAAATACAAATATACTATTTGCCTTGCTAATTGACAACGAACATGATAAAATAAAACTCAGATTTTCCGCATTCTTCTTGCTATCAAGGCTTCACACGTAATTACTATCTAAACTGGGAGTTTGAATATGCCTGCTTCTGACGAGACAAATAAGGCGGTTAACCGCAATGAAGCTTTACTAACAGAAATTCTAAAAATTCTTGATAGTCTCCCCAGCATTGTTCCATTTAAAGACAAAATTGAAGAGTACCTGAATACTTTACGCTCTGCTATGCTAGGACTACGATCGCCAAGGATCATGGTAATTGGTCGATCTAGAGCTGGTAAATCATCATTAATTAATGCAATATGCGGGTTGAAAGTTGCAGAAGTGAGTGATACAAAGCCAGAGACAGGCAAGGCTGAATGGAAAGATTATCATCATGACGGTGTTGATTTACTACATATTCTGGACACACGCGGTTTAGAGGAAGCAGCAGATCCAAGGCAAGCCGATCCAGCAAAAACTCCATTTGAAAGCATCATGCAAGCTGTAAACAAAGAGTGCCCAGATGTTGTTCTTTTTATCTGCAAGGCGACAGAAGTTCATAGTGGTAGTCAAAAAGATATTGACATTTGTACATTGATTCTCACGGAAATTAAGAACAAGTATAGACGCGAGTTACCCGTGATTGGAGTTTTAACCAAGTGTGATGAATTAGCTCCTCCAAGGGTTACTTTACCCACAGATAACGAGAGAAAAAATCGCAATATTGACGCAGAAGTTAAAAATTTATATGGTTATTTACAACAGCGAGAGAAGTTGCGTTTTCATATAAAGGAGGTTGTTCCAACCGTTGCATATGCTGAGTATGAAGATGGCAGAAATGGCTTGATACTTCCTGACGAGGACTACCGATGGAATATCACTAAATTAGTTGAAACAATGATCAAATATACGCCAAGAGAAACACGCAGCTCTTTGGCACGAATGGCACACCTTGCAGAGTTTCAACTCACTGCTGCTAATACAGTTGTTGCAGCCTGTTCTGGATTGAGTGGTGTTGTCTCCGCAATCCCGATACCTGGTGCAGCAATACCAGCGGTTGCGGCTATTCAAACTTTTATGGTGATGTATATCGGTTGGCTGAGTGGTCGGGAGTTTTCGGAACAAACAGTCAAAGATTTTGCGGTAACTTTGGGAGTAGCTGCTGGTGCAGATGCTGGAATGCGGGGCATCGCTGACATCGCTTTGAAGTTCATACCTGGTTGGGGTAGCGTGTTGTCTGCGGGAGCTAGTACAATTGCTACAAAGGGTTTGGGGGATACAGCAATCGCTTATTTTCTCAATAACGGTAAAGCCCACTCTTGACTACTAAAATAAGGGCGATCGCCTGTGATGATTGTGTTAAAATAAAGACCACTGAAAGAGGCAATTGTTATGACTATTCGTGAGATCGCGATCGCCAAATTGCAGCAACTTCCAGAATCATTATTGCCAGAAGTCAGCGAATTCATCGACTTTGTGATGCACAAGCACCAAAATAGAATAGCTGAACCCAAACTCCCAGACGATATTGCTAAAGCTTGGGCAAAATGGTTCGAGGAGGTCGATCGCTTGGAAGTAACGACTAATGAGCCTGAGAGCGAATTTAAGCTACAGTAAAAGCTATATTTTCTAGCACTACATTAGGTACATTTCCACTACCTAAAACCTGTGTAGCATCTAAAACTTCTATCCCTACCAATAACTCATTTTCCCCAATATTTAAAGCAATTTCCTCAGTTAACTGTAAAGTGCGACACTGATGCTTACCTTCTACAAGTCTAATATAGAGAGCATCAATTTCGGAATCATAACTAATCTTCATAAAGTTTTACCTCTTATTCTTCAGTCCGCGAAGGCGGACTTCGTTTGTGTAGAAGCGGTTTCAACCGCCGAGTGATCGAGCAAATGACTAACAACTCCCCAAAAAACTAAAGCTCCTTTCCGTTGTTGCGGGAAAAGAACTTTAATTTATTATTAACCTGGCACCGAGCTATTTTACCGGGCAGTGACCCGCCGAGTATCTTCGCCATAGCAACGTTTAACAACCGAGTTCGGGATGGATCGGAGTGGTTCCATTACATCATAAGCACCAGGAAAGCTTTGAAAACTTTGAATCCTGTGTCTGCGTTAAACTTGATGCGCTGCATCTTTTTCGCTCGACTTCATTACATTACCAAACTACCCTAAGTTTGTCAACCCCTTGGTGAAAAGTTTTTTTTCGATCATGTCCTGAAGTCCGATGAGAGGCGAGAAACCGGGTTTTTACGAAAATATTTCGTTGCAGGCGACAGATTCGGAAAAAACCCGGTTTCTGGGAGTCTGAGCGCATCAGTCCGATCGCAAATCCAAAAACCCAGCATCCACACCCTACTCTCTGCGAATCTTCGCATCCTTCTCAAACCACGCCACAACCTGCTTAACTGTTAATTGCTCGATCGCCCCTCCCGATTCCACAGCAATTTGCCTCAAAGGTCGCAAAGACGCAACCACCAAATTCGTAAAAAAGTTTTCAAAACTAGCATCAAGCTCGATCGACCCTTTAATACTCTCATCATTCCTAACCCAATCCATCACTTGCCCATTTGTCACCTCAGCCACCGGCAAACCAGTCTCCCCAGCAATTTGCTTCAACACCCTCAAAGCATAAATAGCCAGCCGCGCCGAAAACTTCTCCTTCGACGACAGCAGCGCCATATCAACTTCCGCGCACTCTTCCGGCTTTAAAAAATCAGATTCCATAGTTATTGGTTATTTGTTATTGGTTATTTGTTATTGGTTATTGGTTATTTGTTACTACTGCCAACTGACAACTATCAACAGCCTACTGACAACAGTCAACTGTCAACTGACAACTAACTTCTTCCTAGCAATCAAATAACCGCAGCGATGTTCTCCATCAATAATCCAGTGAGTCCGCTCCACAGTACAATCCGGCAACACAGCCGCAAACATCTCCAACTCATTGCCACAGACACTGGGAAAAGTTTCGGCCACATTAGAAATAGCACAATTGTGTTCCATAAACACAAAACGATCGCCCTTAGCATTAAAAGCAGAATTACGATCGTCCACAGGATAACACTCAGCCATATAACCTTCAGCCTTGCGAAGTTCAACCAACCCACTCACCCGCTCTTGCAGCGAACCCGCACCCACCAAGCGGCGGTACTCCATCGCCTTGCGTTCCCACTGCTTTTGCAGAATCGAAATCACCTGCTCGCGGCCAACAGTTTCAGCCAAAGTATCCAGCAAAGAAACCGCAAAATCCCCATAACGATTCCCGAAGCGATCGCGGCCCAAACTGGTAAGCTCGTAAATATGCTGCGGCCGCCCCATACCAGCCTGCACCGACTGATACTGAATCAGCCCCTCCCCCTCCAAATCCTTCAAATGACGGCGAATCGCTTGGGGGCTGATATCCAAAGCCTCCGCCAACTCAAGAGCAGTCCCTTGACCACCCTTAAGCAAAAACTGCAAGATGTCTTGTTTAGTGGAAGTCTGCTGAGTCTGCATCATCTTCACAAAAAAATATTTCTGAGACTTTGACAATATCACTATTGTTAATGTAGCTTAAAATATAGTTAAGCAACAGATTTGTTGTTTAACTCAACAGAGCAGTCCAGCAGAACTCGCTCAAGCCCAGACAGCCATTAGCCCGTCTGCCATCTTTGAGAGCACTATCTAGAACACTGAACACGCAAAATCATGAGCTCTACAGTCACAACCCTCGTCAACCAACCCTACAAATACGGCTTCGTCACCGACATCGAGTCAGACACCATCCCCCGCGGCTTGAGCGAAGATGTAGTGCGGCTGATTTCCTCCAAGAAAAACGAACCGGAATTCATGCTGCAATTCCGCCTCAAAGCATACCGCAAGTGGCTGACCATGACCGAGCCCACCTGGCCTCATGTCAACTATCCGGCGATCGACTACCAACAAATTATCTACTATTCAGCGCCAAAACAAAAGCCCAAAAAACTCAACAGCTTAGATGAAGTTGACCCGACACTACTAGAAACCTTCGAGAAACTAGGCATTCCCCTCTCCGAACAAAAGCGCCTGGGAAATGTCGCCGTCGATGCCGTTTTCGACAGCGTTTCCATCGCCACCACATTTAGAGAAAAACTAGCCAAAGACGGCGTTATCTTCTGTTCCATCTCCGAAGCAGTCAAAGATTATCCCGAACTCATAGAAAAATATCTCGGCAGCGTTGTACCCGTTGGCGACAACTTTTTCGCAGCCCTCAACTCCGCCGTATTCAGCGACGGTTCCTTCGTGTACATCCCCAAAGGCGTCAAATGCCCCATGGAATTATCCACCTATTTTCGCATCAACAACGGAGATTCCGGCCAGTTCGAGCGCACCCTAATTGTCGCAGAAGAAAACAGCTCTGTTTCTTACCTCGAAGGCTGCACCGCACCGATGTTTGACACCAACCAACTACACGCCGCCGTCGTGGAATTGGTAACAATGGACAATGCTGATATCAAATATTCAACAGTACAAAACTGGTACGCCGGCGATGTAAATGGCAAAGGTGGGATTTACAACTTTGTGACTAAGCGTGGCCTATGTCAAGGAGTCAATTCCAAGATTTCTTGGACGCAAGTAGAAACAGGTTCCGCGATTACTTGGAAATATCCCAGTTGCGTATTAGTCGGCGACAACTCCGTAGGCGAATTCTACTCAGTAGCCCTGACAAACAACAAACAGCAAGCTGACACCGGCACCAAAATGATCCACGTCGGCAAAAACACTCGCAGCACAATTATTTCCAAGGGAATTTCCGCCGGCAATTCTGCCAACAGCTATCGAGGCTTAGTGAAAATGGGGCCGAGTGCTAAAGGCGCTCGGAATTATTCTCAGTGCGATTCCATGCTGATTGGCGATAACGCTCAAGCGAATACTTTCCCCTATATTCAAGTGCAGAACCATACTGCTAAAGTGGAACATGAAGCTTCGACTTCTAAAATTGGTGAAGAGCAATTGTTCTTCTTCGCCCAGCGGGGAATTTCCGCAGAAAATGCGATTTCTATGATGATTAGCGGTTTCTGCAAAGATGTTTTCAATCAGTTACCAATGGAATTTGCGGCGGAAGCTGACAAGCTATTGAGCCTGAAGCTCGAAGGAAGTGTCGGGTAGAAGGAAGGAAGGAAGAAGGAAGGAAGGAAGAAGGAAGAAGGAAGAAGGAAGAAAATTTATCGAACTTTTTTCTTTCTTCTCAACTCCCGAAGCCTCGTTACCAGACAGAACCCATTGGTGAGAAATTAAGACTGCAACCAATAAATAATGTCGCTTTTATTCGAGTCTAGATCCCCCTAAATCCCCCTTAAGAAGGGGGACTTTGAGAATACTTATTCTGTCCCCCCTTCCTTAATAAGGAACGAATAAATAATGTCGCTTTTATTCGAGTCTAGATCCCCCTAAATCCCCCTTAAGAAGGGGGACTTTGAGAATACTTCTTCTGTCCCCCCTTCCTTAATAAGGAGGACTTTGAGAATACTTCTTCTGTCCCCCCTTCCTTAATAAGGGGAGTAGTGGTTGACCTTGAGAACACTCTTGTCCCCCCCTTCTTAAGGGGGGCTAGGGGGGATCGAGACTTCGATACAAACAAAAGAGACGCTAGGTTTTACCTTAAACTGTCACCAATGAGCAGAGCCTAGAAACAAGAGTAAAAAACTGTAAACTCCATTGAGGCAAAGGAAAAAAAGAGATGATTGTTGAAAATAGTCAAGTGGTATTGTCAGTCCGAAACTTAACTGCGAATGTCGAAGATACCCAAATCCTAAAAGGTTTGAACCTAGAAATTAAATCCGGCGAAATCCACGCCATCATGGGCCCAAACGGTTCAGGAAAAAGCACCTTATCCAAAATCTTAGCCGGCCATCCTGCTTATACGGTAACAGGCGGAGAAGTCACCTTTTTAGGGCAAAATTTACTAGAATTAGCACCAGAAGAACGCTCTCTGGCTGGCGTGTTTCTAGCTTTCCAATATCCTTTAGAAATTCCGGGTGTCAGCAATCTCGATTTCTTGCGCGTGGCTTACAACGCTCACCTGAAACATCGCGGCTTGGAAGAATTAGATGCTTTTGATTTCCAAGATTTGATAGAGCAAAAACTGGATATTGTCAAGATGAATTCGGCTTTTTTAGACCGCAGCGTGAATGAGGGTTTTTCCGGTGGCGAGAAAAAACGCAACGAGATTTTGCAAATGGCGCTTTTAGAACCGAAGTTAGCCATTTTGGATGAGACAGATTCTGGTTTGGATATCGATGCTCTCAAGATTGTCGCTGGCGGTGTGAATCAATTGTCAACTCCCGAAAATTGTATGTTGGTGATTACTCACTATCAGCGGTTGTTGAATTACATTATCCCTGATTTTATTCACGTCATGGAAGGTGGCAGAATTATCTTGACTGGCCCGAAAGAGTTGGCGCTGGAATTGGAAGAACGCGGTTATGACTGGGTTGTGGAAGAAGAAGCAGCAGGAGTAGGCGCGCGATGATTAATACTCAGGTTGCTACTAGAGAAATGTTTTTGGCTGGTTTGGTAAATCAGTGCGAAAAGTTGGGCGCAGCTAATGCCAAAACAGCCGTTTTCGGGTTGCAGGAATTGCGAGATGCTGCGGCTGAATACGTGCTGGCTGCCAGTTTTCCGACGGTGAAGGATGAAGAATGGCGATTTACTGATTTGTCTCCGCTGTTACCAATTCAGTTTAATGTACCCCAGAGTAATCAGTCAGCAATTAAGTTGTCTGATATTACTATGCCTGTGAAAAACAAGGACGATTTACCTTTAAGATTGGTATTTGTCAACGGTATTTATGCGCCGGATTTGTCAGCGGTGAATTTGCCGGACTTTTATGTAGGTAATCTCTCCAATGCACCGGAAAAATATCAGGCGCGAATCGCCGATGTTTTGAGCCAGCACAGACAACAAACTGAAGTATTTACTGCTTTAAATATCGCGGGTTTAGTGGATTCTGCGGTGGTGTTCGTGCCGGCCAATATGTCGATCGCCCTTCCGATTCATTTGCTGTTCCTGACCGCACCAGGGGCATCTCCCACGATGTGTCAGCCACACTGTGTGGTTATAGCAGAGCCTGGAAGCAATGTCACGCTAATTGAAGACTACGCCACTATTGGTAATATGGCGGCATTTACGAATGCTGTCACCGATGTGGTTGTCGGCGAAAATGCTGCGGTGAATCATGTTCGACTCCAACGGGAAGGTGGGGATGTTGTTCATATTGGCAAAAGTGCGATCGACCAATCTCGCAATAGCCGTTATACTTGTCATGCTATCAGCTTGGGCGGCAAAATATCCCGGCACAATTTAGAAGTATTTCAGCATGGCGAAGCGACTGAAACAACTCTAAATGGTTTAACCGTAGCCTTTGGCGAACAAATATCCGACACTCACAGCTTGATTAATTTCAATCATCCCCACGGTACAAGCCGTCAACTGCACAAGTGCATTATCGGTAACAGAGCTCGTGCTGTATTTAACGGCAAAGTTTTTGTTCACAAAGCCGCACAATTGACAGATGCGGGACAGTTGAGCCGGAATTTGTTGCTGTCATCAAGAGCCCGCGTAGACACTAAACCGCAGTTGGAAATTGTGGCTGACAACGTTAAATGTTCCCACGGTGCAACAGTCAGCCAATTAGAAGACGATGAACTTTTCTACTTGCAAAGTCGCGGTTTAGATTTAGAGAGAAGCCGCTATTTGCTAATCGATGCTTTTGCGGCAGAAATTTTGGATAAATTGCCAATTCTGGGAGTAGCAAAAATGCTTTCTACCTGCGTGGCTATCCAAAATTAACTCATATTTGAACAGCCTGTAGGGGCGGGTTTCACGAATAATCATTGCTTAAAACCAACAATCTCATCAACCCGCCCCCACCCAACGACAAATCACTTCTAAAAAATATGACACTTATTCAAGAAAAAACCTTAGCCTCAAAAGTTCGCGGTGACTTCCCAATTCTGAATGAAAAAGTCAACGGTAAACCGCTAGTGTATCTCGACAATGCAGCTACATCTCAAAAACCTTTAGCTGTACTCAATGCTTGGCGAGAATATTATGAAAAATACAATTCTAATGTTCACCGCGGTGCCCATACTCTCAGTGGAAAAGCCACAGATGCTTACGAAGGCGCTAGAGATAAAGTGGCTGCTTTTATCAATGCAGCTTCCCGCCAAGAAATTGTTTACACTCGCAATGCTACCGAAGCGATTAATTTAGTTGCTTACTCTTGGGGTTTGAACAATCTGCAAGCGGGAGATGAGATTATCCTGTCAGTAATGGAACACCATAGCAATCTCGTTCCTTGGCAAATGATTGCTCAAAAAACGGGTGCGGTGCTGAAGTTTGTGGAGTTAACGGAGACTCAGGAGTTTGATTTAGAGCAGTTCAAAATGCTGATTTCCGACAAAACTAAGTTGGTGTCAATCGTTCACGTTTCTAATACTTTGGGCTGCATCAATCCAGTTAAACAAATCTGCGAAATTGCCCACACTTATGGCGCAAAAGTTTTAATTGATGCTTGCCAAAGTGTGCCACATATGGTAATAGATGTGCAGGCAATGGATTGCGATTGGTTGGTTGCTTCCGGGCACAAAATGTGCGCTCCCACTGGCATCGGTTTTCTGTATGGAAAATTGGATTTACTCAGAGAAATGCCTCCGTTTTTCGGCGGTGGCGAGATGATTGCTGATGTTTTTCTCGAATATTCTACTTATGCCGATTTGCCGCACAAGTTTGAAGCGGGGACACCTGCCATCGGAGAGGCGATCGCCCTTGGTGCCGCGATCGACTATCTTAGTAACATTGGCATGGATAAGATTCATGCTTGCGAAGCAGAATTAACGGCTTATTTGTTCCAACAATTGCGCCAAATTCCACAGATTAAAATCTACGGGCCGCAACCAGACAGCAACGGTGAAGGTAGGGCTGCATTAGCGGCATTTAGCGCCGGAGAAATTCACCCTCAAGACTTGGCTACCATGTTGGATGAGGAGGGAATCGCTATTCGATCGGGGCATCACTGCACGCAAGCTTTGCACCGCTATTTGAACCTTTCATCGACGGCGCGGGCAAGTTTGTATTTTTACAATACTCGCGAGGAGATTGATGTGTTTGTGAAAGCGTTGAAAGAGACGATCGCCTTTTTTGGTGAGATTATGGGATAAGTTGGTTGCTCAGGACTTATCCACAGATTTTATTTGTAGGGTGGGTACTCCGTCCGCTTTGCTCTGCCCACCTTAACTCTAGAGATAGTGTAAAAATTCGATTCTTTCGTCAGTCCTGAATCTATTTTTTGAGGTAGTATATTTAATTAGATGTTATCTAACTTACAGGGTTAGCTATGAAACCTTCAGAACCAGAATCAGTACCGTCCATCTTCTTTGATGAAATCTACCGCGATCACTCCGATCCTTGGGCGTATACGTCTAGCTTTTATGAAACCAGTAAATTCAGAACAACTATCAGGTCTTTGCCAAAAGTCAGATTTAAAAATGCCTTTGAAATCGGATGTGCCATCGGTGTACTTACAGAAAAACTAGCTCCAAAATGTGACAGACTACTGTCAGTAGATTATTCCGAATTAGGATTAGAAGAAGCCCGAAAACGCTGTAAAAACCTCCCACAGGTGCGGTTTGAGCAGATGCAAATACCCCAACAGTTTCCTACTGAGCAATTCGATTTCATTTTATTCTCAGAAGTGGGCTATTATTTGACGAAAGAAGACCTTCAAAAAACCCAGGAAAAAATTATTAATCAATTACTTCCCGGCGGTTATCTTTTGATGGTTCACTTTAGGTATCCAGTAGAAAGCTTCATCTTGAATGGTGACATAGTTCACGATACTTTTGTCGAAAATTATGCATCATCTTTGAAGCACCTAGGCGACCCGCGCCAAAATTTTTTGATGCTAGATTTAGCGCGTCATCACAAACGCTATCGGATGGATTTGTTTCAGCGTTTGTAAGTCTCATCAGCAGATAAATTGCATCTGGGTGTATCGACTATTAACGGTCGATCGCCCTTTTTTCATGGGCTAGGAATTATTTAACCGCAGAGAACACTCTTGACACAGAGGGAGAAAATAGAGCGCTGATTACAGGTTTTGATATAATTCAAAAATCCCATGCAGGATATTGGGTACTTTCTGGTATTATATTTAAATAATATTTAACAGAGAGAGGTTAGTGATGGAACCTTCACAACAGCAATCAACACCACCCAGCATCTTCGATGAAACCTTCCGTGAAAATCCTGATCCATGGGGGTACACGACTAATTTTAATGAAATCAGTAAATTCCGAGCCACAATCAGAGCTTTGCCTAAAGTCCAGTTCAAAAATGCTTTTGAAATTGCGTGTGCTATCGGTGTGCTTACAGAAAAACTAGCTCCAAAGTGTGACAGACTACTGTCAGTAGATTATTCAGAATTAGGATTAGTGGAAGCACGGAAACGCTGTAGCCATCTCCCCCAGGTGCGGTTCGAGCAGATGCAGATACCCCAACAGTTCCCTACTGAGAATTTCGATTTAATTTTATTCTCAGAAGTTGGCTTTTTTTTGACGATGGAAGATTTGCTGGAAACTAAACAAAAAATTATTGACCACTTACTTCCGGGCGGATATCTGTTGATGGTTCATTATCGAGGTACAGCGGGGGATTATTTTATCCTGGATGGAGAGACGATTCACAATACTTTTGTCGAAAATTCTGCCTCATCTTTGAAACACCTAGGCGATCCACGCAAAAAGTTTTTGATGCTAGATTTAGCCCGTCATCACAAACGCTATCGGATGGATTTGTTTCAGCGTTTGTAAGTCTCATCAGCAGATAAATTGCATCTGGGTGTATCGACTATTAACGGTCGATCGCCCTTTTTAATTGGCTTTCATTGTGGCACTGGCATCGGGTATGCCAGAAAATAGTCGTTTCCAAACCGTGAATTAAAGCTATCTCAAAGGGAGGTTTTTAACTAAAATTCCCGAATTTCAGGATGAATAAATTGATAACCTGCTTCCTTAATCTTGAGATTGGACACCCTCGCATTATAAGGACGGACGCTAGGGCTTCCATCCCAAGTAACTTGAGGCAAATTATTAGCTTCAAAAATGCGATCGAGCAATTGACTACTCGATAGTGACACGTCTCCCACTAAATTGTAAACTCCCTGCAATCTCTGTTCCAAAGCAAAAATTAATCCCCCAACAATATCATCAAGATGTACCCAATTAGTAGCATCTTCTCCTCGACCAGGACGAGTAGTGCCGGCCCAACGTCCAAAGATTTTCACCAATTCTCGTCCAGGTCCATAAATTCCACCCAATCGGAGAATGCAAACTTTGAGATTTGGACTTGATGCTGTTAATAAAACTCGTTCTGTTTCTGCGAGAATTTCACTATTTCGATTAGCAGGTGCGACTGGTGACTCTTCATTGACTACTGCACCTTGGCGATCGCCATACACTGAATAAGTCCCTGTATAAATCACCTGCTTGACTGTGGGGTTCTCCTTTAAAACTGATACCAAAGTAGTTGCTGTATCTAAGTAACTTTCCTGATAAGCATCAGGATTGGGAGCGCCTACACATAGCATAACAGCATCTTGGTCTTGCAATAAAGCAGCGATCGCCTCTTTGTCATTTCCTTTAAGCACAGCCACTCGGTGGACAATTGCCTCCAACTGGGCCACTCGTTCCCTGGTGGTGGTAGTCGCAGTCACGGTATAATCAGACTTGGTGCGTAAATTTTTAGCTACCGTTGTACCCACATACCCACAACCGACGATCGCAACTTTCATCAAAAATTCTCCTTGGTTTCATCCTCTCTCAAATTATTACCGGTTTCGACGATATTTTTGCTGTCAGTTTTGTGGTAAAATGTCAAGTGTCGCGATCGACTGGATTAGCATCATGTCTGAAAAAAATATTTTTGCCACATCCTCAGAAAGTGAACTTTTAGCTTTTTATGGAGCTTTATTTGCCATCGCAGCCGCAGATGGTTCCGTGGATATTGACGAACTAAATCTACTATTTAAAACCATAAATTTAGACCAATTTTCTGAATCAGCCAAGACTCAAATTCAATCCTACATAGCTAGTCCCCCCGCCCTCAAAGACTGTTTGGGAACTCTCGCCACCTCTGCTGATACACTCCGTTTGGGAATCATGTATTTTGCCGTCAGCATTGCTTGGGCAAATCATAGCATTCATCCGAAAGAAAGTGAAGCGATCGCCTTTGCCCAAACACAACTAAGAATTTCGGACGAGCAAATTCAAGCTATGCAAGAGTCCATCGCAGATTTCCAAAAAATTAGGGAAGTGGCACCGCATCCAACTCAAGCATCGGCATCTTTCAAGTCTGGTGTTTCCAGACTCAAAACTGCTGGCATTCCTCTAGATTTAATCGATCCCAAATTAACTGCCACAAACATGAGCAATGCCAAAATTAATTACTCCGATGAAACCTTTTGGGCCAAACTGAAAAAATTTGCTTTAACCGCCGGCAAAGAAGTAGTTGAAAAAGCTTTGATACTATACTACACTGCCCAGAATCCCAACGTTCCTGGTTGGGCAAAAGGCGTGGTAATTGGAGCTTTGACTTATTTTATATCTCCGGTCGATGCGATTCCCGATGTATTAGTTGGCATCGGATTTACCGATGATTTGGGAGTATTATTAGCAGCCATCGCTACTGTTTCCGTATATATTAATGCTGATACCAAACAACAAGCTAAACAGAAAATGAAAGATTGGTTTGGCACATAATATTAAGTCTGGTTAATCAACTCCCATTAAATTGGTGAGTAATGAGGACTTTAGTCATCAAGAACCTAAAGTTATCAATGGGAATAAAGCCCTCACTAAGGATTTAATGAGTCTAGCGGATCACTCTTTAAGAGGTTTGCCTTCTCGATTCACAATCCGGCTTTCACCATCTGATGCCGTCACATTTTCATAAACGCCTTCATCCCGCTTGACGTACTTGCTGAAGCCCTGATTTTTATATTCCGTGTCGGAAGTGGGCTTCATCAACCTCGGAGCACTCAGCAATCGGCGCACCGTCGCATCTGCGGGCGTGTCTCCAAGTTCACACTTAGCCAACTCACAGAGTTGACCCCAAGTCGAAACTTCCAGGTTCATACTGTGCCAAACTTCTAGCCGCTGGTTGTTGCTGGAACAGAAATAATCGTATACAGGCATAGCAAAAATCTCGATCGCAACTACTAAAATTATTAATTGCACACTTGTTTCGACTATTTTAGCTGAAAATCACTCTAAATTCAACTGAAATAAGTAAAATTTACTATTTTAAATAGTCGTTGACAAACTGCCATCAGCTATATAATTAACCCTGTGCAGTTGGTGGAGATCGTGATGGAGACAATGCTCTTTCCCGATCCTAACCCGATCGCCGTAGCAGTTTGCACAACTATAGCTCGATCGACGGCTAGCAAATGACCCGAAACCTGCCTTAATGCCGTCACAGGATCGATGGTAATTTTCTGACAGCACAAAAATCACTGACCATAACTTTCAATTTTATTTATGTACTCACAACCGAGGATTTACGGATGAGCGATTTCAAAGTTACACCAGAAGTAGAGCTAAAAACAGCTCAAATGTTAGAGCGATATCAACTGCAAGACGAGGCAATTTTACGACGTTGGGCCAAACTGCATGGCATCAATAGCACTCGCGGTTTCTTCTATCCCAGCGAAGTAGACTTGATCGATCATGCCCACCATCACATTTACAATTTGGGAATGAGTATTGCTGACTATCAAACTCTTTTAGACCGCCGTCGCGATTGTTCTCAAACCGCTGGAGACCAGAACCAAACAGTGGATAGTCAAGTAGCGAATGAAGCTTATGATGCTATAGAAATGTTGACCGAACAGTATTCTGAAGCTGTTGATTTAATGGGAGAACGCATAGCCGATCATTTCATTGACGAACTAGATTTATCTGTGATGAGACACCTTTCTCAAAAAGTGAAAGACCGCCGTGTACTCAACGGTCAAAACCCCAAGCCGAACCGTTTTCTGCAAGTAATAAAAGCAGTGCTACAACCTAGCAGTGGCAATACGCTTTTGGTCCCAAAAAAAAGTGACGACCCTAGTTTAGAATTAGAACATCACCACCGACTCGGCTAAGGTAAAAACCTAAAAAAAAATACCAAAAACCCCGACTTTTGAGAGAAGTCGGGTAGTTTTACCAGCAGGAATAAGGAACAAAGAAGCAGCAAGATGGCAGAAAAATAAGGAAGAAAATTAAGGGTTTTAGCTATTAAAAACTTCCTCACCGCCTGGGCTGTTTTTACCATAAAAAATAAATTTATGACTACAGAGGGATTTGTTCTCTGCCGAAATCAGAGATAATAATAAGTCGATCGCACCAGTCCAACTCGCTGAATATAGAAAAATGATTAAATCATGGATGGTAATTGGAATTGTTGTTTTGCTAGTAGGATTAGCTTCTAACTTAATCGCGCCCAGCGATATTAAGTGGTTCAATCGACTGCAACGTCCCAGATGGTTAGTATTTGAAAAAGCAATTCCGTTAATTTGGACGGTAATTTTTATTTGTGGAGCTTGGTCAGCAGTGATTGTTTGGGAAAAATCACCAGGGACTCAGGAGACTTGGTGGCGAATGGCTTTGTACCTGCTTTTAGAAATAGTTACTATGTCTTACACCTCGGTGATGTGCAAACTTCGTAGCCTGAAAGTTGGCACTATTATTGGCGGGACAGGCGCGATTTTAAGCGTCATGCTGGCTTTAAGCGTGTTGCAAGTTTCTGAACCAGCGGCCCTGTTACTATTGCCTTATATACTTTGGAGTCCGATCGGCACTTACACAACTTGGGCAATGATAGAGCTGAATCCAGCGGATGTTTAAGATCAAATCCGGTAGCATCATCCTGTATTCATCTCTCTTCTCTCCCTCTGTGTTCTCTGCGCCCTCTGTGGTTAAATCACCTGACGATGCCACCTTAAAACCGATTTGGAGGCCGAGACGGCTCACTTTCCGGCGGAACAGGAGGCTCAGATTCAGCAACCGGAGCATTGAGCGACTGTTGCCAAACTTGGATTTGCGATCGCGCCTCATCAAAAGACCGAGTACCCGCAGGAATTTTCTTCAAAATGGCGATCGCCCCTGCTAAATCCGACGAAGACTGTTCCATCCCCATCGCCAAAATCCGCTGACTCCACTCCTCAATCGCCTGAGTCGCTTGCGATCGCAGAGAACTCCCTTCCGGCACCTGACGAGCCAGGGAAATCGCCGTTTCCAAAGCATCAGGAGTCCCAGCTTGAGCCGCCCTCTGAGCACTCTCCAACCCTTGCTGGCTTTGAGCCTGAACATCCCAAGTCCGAATGTTCGATCGAGCTTGCTCGTACAGCACCCGTCCCGGTCGAATCCGCCTCGCCATCTCAATAGCCTCCGTCAAATAGCCCTTGGCCGCTAGCTGCTGAGCTCTGTCCAAAAACGGCTGGTCAACCAGTCGCTGTCTCCTGTCAATCCAAGCTTGAATTTTAGTCTGAGCTTCCCCATACAGAGCTCTACCTTGACCGATCCTCCTAGCTTGAGCAACGGCAGCTTCCAGAGCATTTGGATCGCCTGTATTCGCCAATTCATTAGCCTTTTGCAGAAACGGACTGTCTTCGATCTGCTCCATTTGACGGCTGAAGCGACTAATTAGGGCGCGAGCTTCCCCAGAACGAGGATTGGCTTCGGGAACTGTTTGCAATTGGGCGATCGCAGCCTTTAAATCCTTCACCCCTCCCGATGCCGCCAGCCTAGAGGCCAAATCCAAAGTTTTCACATCAGCAATTTCCTGTTGCCAACGGTTGACTAAATCTTGAGCTTTTTTGTATAAAGGACGGCTCGAATTTAAATTTTTAGCCATCGCTACAGCCTTCGACAAACCATCAACATTACCTGTCAAAGCTTGACCAGTAGCATTAGCCAACTCATTAAAATCTTTGACTTGTTCCTGTAAACTGCCACCGTCAGGAATCTTATTGGCGATCGCGATCGCCTGCTGCCAATCACCTGATTCCAAACGCTTTTGAGCCAGAGCGAAAATTTTCTGACTCAACTCCCCGATTAGCTTATTTGCAGCTTGATACAAATAACTCTTTTGGTCAATTCCCTGAGCCAGCTTAATCGCCGTCACCAGGTTATCCACTCCTCCCTCCTCCGCTTTATTGCGGGCTTTAATTAACTTATTACCCTCAGCTTTAGTCGCCTGAATTGCCTGAGTTATTTCCTCATATTTAGTGGACTCCCAGAAAGTATTCCCAGTATCCAATAACAAAGTTGCTTCACGGAAAGCTAGAACCCACTCTTCCTTACGCAAGTGGTTTTCTGCCGTGCGGTAAATTTTTTCTGCATCGTTCCAACTAGACTGCCACTTTTCAATCTGCTTTTCCACCATGGGATAAGCGGGAACATTTTGAGGGACTTTACGGGCGATCGCGATCGCCTCCGCCAGTTGTCCTTCTTGAAAATTCACATTTCCCAGCCTGAGAATATCCTCCGCCCACCGATCGATTTGACCGTTAATTCTCGGCCGCATCGGGTGATCCTGTGGCAAAGCATTCACTAATTCGATCGCCCTGAGCAAATCATCCGCCGTCCGTTTGCTAGCAGCTTCTTGAGCACAAAAAAAGCGATCGTTAGCCGAAGCCGTCGGCCAAAAAATCTTCGAGCAATTGGACTGAGAAGTCAGGTTGAACAAAGATGCAATTGCCACAAACCCCATACCCACCGACAGCATCAAACTCACCGCCAGCCAAAATTGCCACTTCTTCGACCACCGCAGCCACCAAGGATTTTTTTCTTCCGGTGGCTGGGAATTTTCCCCCGACGAACTCGGCGGTAGTGCCGGATGCTCTCCTGGCATTTTCCCCGAAGTCAACATATCGCGGAGTTCTTTTAGTCTCTCAGCGCGGTTTTTCCGTGCGGGAACACGCACTAACGATGAAGTATCTGGTGTTGGTTCCAAGGATTTTGATGCAGACCAATGGCCTGGTGTTTTGGGATCTTGACTCATAGAAGCTAATCTAGCCGACTGATTTATAGCTGGTAAAAGTATAGTCATTTATTGCATGACTAGGGAGGCGTTAAGTCCCTCCCCCTTCCCTTTCACTTTGAGCGGATCGACCCGCCTCGGCTGAACTACGCCCACGACCTATCAAGAGTGCGGAACGCATTTGGGATTGCTTTTCTGAGGATATTGTACGCTGCATTCACATCGGAATTAATTAGCTGACCAGTCGATGTTTTGTACAAACCCCGCTTAATCCGCCCCCCTGTAAACACAGGCTCTTTTTCGGTTTTTCCATAAACAGGAATTGGGTCTAAACCTAAAAAACTGGAGCGGGATGTGTAGGATTCTTCCTGCACAATTACTGTGATTCCCGCCAGCCGAGCTTTGTACTCCAACATTTCAATTAATCGAGAGTGAGGAATACTAACAAAGTTTTGATTGTTTTTCTTCCCTAACTCGATATCTTTGTACTTTGGCAATTTTGGGCGACCCGTGAATTTTGAAGAATCAACTTTGTAAGCTTTAACGGCTTCAAAAAACGATTTCCAATTCTTGTCTAGCACCATCAAGATTTGCTGACTTACTTTAGCTGGCATTGCCTTATATGCTTCGTGAGACTTCATCAATCGGTTCATTTCGTTATAACTGACATAACCCCAACCATAAATAAAGCTCTGACGAATGACGTAATTGGCGGCATTGTAGAGGTTTTTGGACTTGAAAGCTAGTTCGTCAATTTGGGCGAAACGGTGTTCCGTTGATTTAATGATGTGCCTCTGTGTTAGTTGCATTTGAGACTTACGTTTTTTGGGCTATGCGTATTCCTTGTTCAACACTCACAACAATATAATACCATTATTGTTTATAATTGCTTATAAACTCAATGAAGTTTTACAATACTAGGCAGAAGACTACCCACAGTCAACATTGTGGCAGCGCATCCGGCGATCGATAAATTGGCAATGGGCAATTAGTCAACAGCCAAAGCCTCATTCCTGCCCATTGCCAATTACACATTATTGCCCTAAGAGCCGGACTGCGATCGCAAATCCCCAATCAATTCAGCCAATTGATCGCTGCTAGCCTTGTACACCTCATTACAGAAATGGCAAGTAGCCTCCGCCCCGTCATCTTTTTCAATCATGTCTTGAAGTTCCGCCTCGCCCAGCATTTTTAAGGCTCCCAAAACTCGATCGAACGAACAGCCACATTGAAAGCGGACCATTTGAGTTTCCGGGAAAATTTCCAGCCCCATATCTCCCAGTAGCTGTTCCAGAATCTCGTGCAAAGTTTTACCCGATCGCAATAGTGGCGTAAAGCCAGAAAGATCTGCCACTCGCGACTCCAGAGTAGCAATCAGTGCTTCATCCCTCGCCGCCTTCGGCAGAACTTGCAGCAACACACCCCCAGAGGCTTGGACCCCATCTGCCCCAACAAACACCCCCAAAACCAAAGCCGAAGGAGTCTGCTCAGAAGTTGCCAAGTAGTGAGTCAGATCGTCACCAATTTCGCCGGAAACCAACTCCACCGTACTAGAGTAAGGGTAGCCAAATCCAACATCCCGGACCACATACAAATAGCCATTACCTATGGCCCCACCCACATCAAGTTTGCCTTTAGCATTGGGCGGTAGTTCCACCTCTGGATTTTCCACATAACCCCGAACCGTACCATCGAGTCCCGCATCGATCAGCAATCCGCCCAGAGGCCCATCTCCTTTGATCCGAATATTAACCCTAGATTCAGGCCGCTTCATGCTAGAAACCAGTAACAGTCCCGCAGACATCGTGCGGCCAAGGGCTGCCGTCGCCACGTAGGAAAGTTTGTGCCTCTGTCTGGCTTCTTCAGTCAGGCGGGTAGTGATGACGGCTACAGCGCGAATTCCGCCGTCTGCTGCTGTAGCCCGAATTAATTGATCTGCCATGAAAAACCTTACTTTTGCCTTTTGATCACTGCTTCAATCATTTTAGGAGTTCCTTCCGGTTGGCGTAGCAGGTCATTTAGTTTTGGTAGCAGACTTGTCGCCGATCGCGCTATTTAATTTTTTTCACTCTCAAATCAATATTTTTAGAGTTGGCGACTTATTTTATAAAATTTAAATGATTTTTTTCAATAAATAACCCCCTGAGCAGTATACACTCTGAGAGTTCGATCGCAAAAACTGCCGATTCATCAATCAATATACAAAGTTAAAATAATTAACCAAAGCTTATCTTTCCGCTAACCAGAAGATTACCAAGCCTTTACCTTCATCAGTTAGAGTCAGAGACATAGGTCTCAAACCACTGTTTTTTAGCTGGAAAAAAGAGATATGCCACTAACTTCTAAGCCACCTTTAGCAGAAATCCAGCATAGCACAGGGATCGATCGGAACTTACATTTTTATGCCAAAGGCGAAACAATTCCTCTGATGTCCCAAGGCCTGTGGCAAGTTTGTCAAGGTCTAGTGCAATTGACTACCCTTTATCCAAGTGGGGAAGAAGGACTTTTAGGCTGGGCGGGGCCTTCCATGTGCTTCGGTTTATGGTTGACCAGCTTGCAGACTTACCGGGCTACGGCGACATCAGATGTCTACTTGATCTGGTATTCTATGGTGGAAATAGAAGCTTCTCCTCAATTAGCTCAGAATTTGCTGCCTCAAATGGGCAGGCGGCTGCGACAAATGGAAGCAATTTTGGCGATCGCCGGACAGCGCCGAGTAGAAGACCGTTTATATCAGCTACTATTATTATTGAAACAAGAATTCGGTCAGACAGTAGTTGAAGGGACGCGCTTAAATATCCGCTTAACACATCAAGATATTGCTAATGCGATTTGCACTACCCGCGTGACGGTAACGCGAATGCTGGGAAAATTACAGCAGCAAGAGTTAATCAGTCGAGACAAAGACCGCCATTTGATTCTCAAAAAAGAGGGTTTTGCCTCTGCATCCGATTTGTTTGGTTACAAACCTCAAGCAGTCATTAGTCATTAGTCATTAGTTATTGGTTATTGGTTAACAAATAACCAATAACAAATAACAACCTGAAAATATTAGTTCGATCGCAAATTCGCCTTTCCAGGCTGTTTCCGGCGTCCCTCCAAAGAAACCACCTCAGCTTCCGAACTCTCCCTCGCCACCCGAATCAGCAGCCCCGACAACAAAAAACTTGCCACCATCGAAGAACCGCCATAACTAAAAAACGGTAGCGGCAAACCCGTAGTCGGCAAAACCCCCGTCGCCACCCCAATATTCAGCAGCGACTGTCCCACCATCACCACCATCGCCCCGATCGCCACCAACTGAGACTCAACATTCCGGGCCTTCATCGCCACCCTCAAAGCCACAGTAGCGTACACCGCCAACATCAACAACAGCGAGAAACCTCCCACCAAACCAAACTCCTCAGCAAACACAGCAAAAATAAAATCGCTGTACTGAATCGGTAAATAAAATAACTTTTGCTGCGACATCCCCAAACCCACACCCCAAATACCACCGGAACCCACCGCCAGCAGACTTTGAACCAACTGATAGCCATCTTGCATCGGATCGGCCCAGGGATTCAGAAAAGACATAATCCGGCGGCGCTGATATTCCCGAAAACTAATACTTAAAACCGCCAACAGCATTCCCCCCATAGCCGTTGCGCCCAACTGTAAAGCAGGCAAATTAGCCGCCAAAGCTACCAACCACAAAGTCATCCCGCACAAAGCCGTGGTACTCAAATTCGGCTGCAACAAAATTCCCAACAGCATCGCCCCGAAAATTCCCAACCAAGTAAAGCGAACTTTATTCGTCAACCGGGGCCAGTTGCCGAAAATGCGAGCACTTTGGAGAACGAAAAAAGGCTTAATCAACTCCGAAGGTTGAATAATTGGAACAGGGCCCAGAGATATCCAGCGAGTCGCCCCGTTGATGGTGGTTCCCACTCCGGGAGCTAAAGTCAGCCACAGCAACCCCAGCAACATCAGAATGCCCCACTGAGCTGTTTTGATCAGGTAGCGTAGGGGGGAGTAGATCATCAAGTTAAAACCAGCCAGCCCGATCGCCACTGCGATTAGCTGTCGTTTAACATAATAAAGACCATCTCCAAATTCTGAATTGGCGATCGGGTAGGAAGCCGAGAACAAAGCTGTCAGCCCGACAAACAGCCACAGGAAAGTCAGCCACCTCAGCCAGCGGGCCTCAGCAGCCCATTCAGATACGGTAGGGTCTAAAAATGGAATGAAGCGTCGAATATCAGCAGCCATAGGATTTTAGTTTATTTATTCTTATTCAAAATAATAGTGTGAGGGGAATTTTGTTTGCTGTTTATTGGGGTTTTGTTCGCGATAATCGCAGTGATACTGTCGGCTTATTGAAATATTTGCGATCGGATTATAGCAATCCTAAATCATTTGTGAATTTCTTACTCCCTCCCCTTCATAAGGGGAGGGTTGGGGTGGGGTAAAAAACTTTACGACTCATTTAGGACTGCTATATGCACTATTAAGTAGAATATCGAGGTCATGATTTAACCGCAGAGAGCGCAGAGGACACAGAGGGAGAGAATTGAGAGATGAATACAGGCATTGGTGTCAACTTAACGTCAAACCCAGTCAGAGACTGCTGTTTGACTATTAAATCTAGATCCCCCCTAGCCCCCCTTAAGAAGGGGGGGACAAGAGTCTTCTCAAAGTCCCCTTCCCCCCTTGGGGGGGGCTAGGGGGGGGTGGGGATTTAGGGGGATCTAGACTTAGGTAAAAGCAAGAGATACCAAGGGTTTCAGGCTTAAGTTGACACTAATGGAATACAGGAGAATGCTACCTACCGGATTTGATATCACCTCGGATCTTAGGCTGTTTGTCATAAACCGGGTTTTTGGGTAATATTTACTAAGCGTAAATTGCCCATCGGAAAACCCGGTTTTTTCGATTTTTAATGTGTCATGCCTTCACCTAAATAAGCTTGCATCAGTAACTGCTTCAAATCGGCAATCAGAGGATAGCGGGGATTGGCACCAGTACACTGATCGTCAAAAGCCCGATCGGCCATTTCTTCGACATGAGCAAAGAAAAAGTCATCGGCGATACCTTGTTCTAAGAGTACCTCTTGAATTGTGGCTGGAATTTCCACTTGACGTTTTAACTCTTCCACTGCTTCGATCAACTTTTCAACTTTTTCCTCGTCAGTCTCGCCACCTAAGTTGAGATAGTTGGCAATCTGAGCATAGCGCCAAGTGCTATTAGGATACTTGTTCTGCGAGAAAATGGCTTGCTTAAAGGGTACATCCGTCGCATTGTAACGAATTACATGGGAAATCATCAGGGCGTTGGCTAAACCGTGAGCAATGTGACAAGTTCCGCCTAACTGGTGGGCGATGGAGTGACAAATTCCCAGGAAAGCATTCGCAAAGGCCATGCCTGCGATCGTAGCAGCATAATGGACTTTTTCCCGTGCTTTGGGGTCTTTAGCACCATTTTTGTAAGCACTGGGCAGATATTTGAACAACAGACGAATTGCTTCTAAAGCTAATCCGTTGGTATATTCAGAAGCCAGTACCGAAACGTAAGCTTCGATCGCATGAGTTAACGCATCTATCCCACCATAGGCTGTCAGTCGTTTGGGCATATTCATCGTCAATTCTGGATCGACGATCGCAATATTTGGAGTCAAAGCATAATCTGCAAGGGGATATTTGATACCAGATTTTTCATCTGTCACCACCGCAAAAGGAGTAACTTCCGAACCTGTCCCCGATGTGGTAGGAATTGATACCATCATTGCCTTTTCTCCCAAGGGTGGAAGTTCATAAACCCGCTTGCGAATATCCATAAATCGCATCGCCAATCCTTCAAACTCAATATCGGGATGTTCGTACATTAACCACATCACCTTTGCAGCATCCATCGGAGAACCGCCACCAAAGGCAATAATCACATCGGGATGAAAGCTATTGCAAATTGCTAAACCTTTACGCACCGTGGCTAAGGAAGGATCGGGTTCCACATCATAAAAAGTATAGTGAGCGATGCCGATTTCTTCCAAACTATCAGTAACTTCTTTGGTTAATCCGAGTTCAAATAAAGGGCGATCGGTAACAATTAGAGCCCGTTTTTTCCCCGCCAAATCCCGCAGCGCTACTGGTAAACAGCCAAACTTAAAGTAAATCTTAGGAGGGATGCGGAACCATAGCATATTCTCCCGACGGGAGGCGACAGTTTTGATATTCAACAGATGATGAGGTGTCACATTCGCCGAAACGGAATTACCGCCCCAGCTACCGCAGCCCAGAGTCAAAGAAGGATCGAGACGGAAATTGTAAAGATCCCCGATCGCCCCTTGGGAAGATGGAGTATTAATCAGCACCCGCGAAGTTTCCACCTTGTTTTCAAAATAACGAATATGTTCCTGATTGCTAGGGGCTGTATACAGCGCCGAAGTATGTCCGTGTCCCCCGAATAAAATTAAGGCTTCTGCTTTTTCGACAGCATCATGAAAATCAGTGGCGCGATACATCGCCAGAATCGGTGACAGCTTCTCATAAGCAAAAGGTTCATCTTTGTCGATCGCCTCTACTTCCCCAATCAAAACTCTTGTATTACCTGGTATTTCCAACCCCGCAACTTCCGCAATTTTGCTCACCGTTTGTCCAACGATTTTCGGATTCAAATGTCCATCGGTTAAAATCACCTGACGAACTCGATCCCGTTCTTCAGAATTCAGGAAATAAGCACCGCGCTTGATAAATTCCTGTCTGACAGATTCATAAACTGCATCTACCACAACCACCGATTGTTCCGAAGCACAAATCGTGCCATTATCAAAGGTTTTACTCAAAATTATCGAACTCACCGCCATTTGAATATGGGCAGTTTCATCAATAATTGCCGGAGTATTTCCAGCGCCCACGCCGATCGAAGGATGTCCCGAAGAATAGGCCGCTTTCACCATCCCAGGCCCGCCTGTTGCCAAAATCAGCTTGATATCGGGGTTTTGCATCAAAGCTTGGGAAAGTGGCACTGTTGGCTCATCAATCCAGCCAATGATATCTCGTGGCGCACCCGCAGCTACGGCAGCATCAAGCACAATTTTTGCCGCTGCGATCGTGCATTCTTTAGCATGGGGATGGGGCGAAAAAATGATCCCATTTCTAGTTTTAAGGGCAATCAAAGATTTAAAAATTGTAGTAGAAGTGGGATTGGTGACAGGCACAATTCCAGCTAGTAGTCCCACGGGTTCGGCAATGCGTTCGTAGCCAAAATGTTTGTCTGATTCAATTACGCCACAGGTTTTATCATTTTTGTATTTGTTGTAAATCATTTCTGAGGCAAAATGATTTTTGATGGCTTTATCTTCGATTACGCCCATTCCTGATTCTTTTACCGCTGCTTTGGCTAAGGGAATCCGCGCAGCATTAGCAGCCAAAGCTGCTTGTTTAAAAATGCGATCGACTTGTTCTTGAGTAAAAGTAGCAAATTCTGCTTGTGCTGTTTTTACGTTGTCAATTAACAGTTTCAATTCATCTATGTTGGTGACTTTCATTGTCAATTCTCCTCGGCTTTATTGTTGTCAAATTGTCGTGAAATTCTGAGATTGTAGATCCCCCTAAATCCCCCTTAAGAAGGGGGACGAAAGAGAAGATTCCTGTCCCCCCGTTTCTTAAGCGGGACGAAAGAGAAGATTCCTGTCCCCCCGTTTCTTAAGCGGGACGAAAGAGAAGATTCCTGTCCCCCCGTTTCTTAAGCGGGACGAAAGAGAAGATTCCTGTCCCCCCGTTTCTTAAGGGGGACTTTGAGAAGATTCCTGTCCCCCCCTTCTTAAGGGGGGCTAGGGGGGATCTAGCCAACTTTAACTAAAGTGCGATCGCCCCGATCGCCTCTATCCCGCGATCGCGAAAAATATCAACCGTTTGCTGAACCTGTTCAGCCGAAGCGGGTGGTGTATCTTTCAGCTCATAAGCAAGCCCTAATTGTTCCCATTTATATTCCCCCATTTTATGAAAAGGTAGAACTTCCAATCTTTCCACATTTTTGAGAGTCGCGATAAAATCTGCTAACTTCTCCACGTTTTCAATATTATCGGTGAGGTGTGGAACCAACACAAATCGAATCCAAGTGGGTTTGTCAATCTCGCTGAGATATTTTGCCATCGTTAAAGTTGGTTCGATGGAAACATTGGTCACTTGGTAATATAGTTCGGGAATGTAGGATTTGATATCTAGTAGAACTAGATCGGTCATTTCTAGCACTGGTTTGGCAATTTCTAAACCACAATAGCCAGATGTATCAAGGGCCGTATGCAAGCCTAGTTGATGACAGCGATCGAATATTTCTCTGGTGAATTCTGGCTGCATCAATGGTTCGCCACCGCTGACTGTCACGCCGCCTTTCCGAAGGTAAGATTTACATTTTTTGATTTCATTCATCAGATAATCAACTGTCACTTCTTTACCATCATGGGCGTTGCGACAGTCAGGATTGTGACAATAGAGACAGCGCAGAGGACAGCCCTGAGTGAAGACAATAAACCTAATTCCTGGCCCGTCAACAGTACCAAAGGTTTCGATTGAATGAATGCGTCCAATTCCAGACATGAATTTCGCTTTTAGTGGGGTTGGAGCGGGTTTATAAGATGATTAGTCTGCGACACAGATGGTAGGCGGGGCAGGTTTATGAGATGGTTGGTTTTAGGCAATTATGGTTGGTGAACCTGCCCCTACAGAATTGACGTCTTTGCTATCTAGACACGTTCGTGGAAAGTCCGTTTAATCACATCTAATTGTTGTTCGCGAGTCAGCTTGATGAAGTTAACTGCATAGCCAGATACGCGAATCGTCAATTGAGGATAGTTTTCGGGATGTTCCATTGCATCTAGTAAGGTGGTCCGATCGAGGGCGTTAACATTAATATGATGACCGCCATCATGGAAATAGCCATCGAGTAAACCAACTAGATTATTCGTGCGATCGCTTTCGAGTCTTCCCAAGGCCGCGGGCAGAATTGAGAAGGTATTCGAGATACCATCTTGACAGTCACTATAGGGCAATTTTGCCACAGAAGATAGCGAGGCGATCGCACCGCAAGAATCTCGTCCGTGCATGGGATTGGCACCGGGTGCAAAGGGTTCTCCCGCCTTGCGTCCATCGGGAGTGCTGCCTGTTTTTTTGCCGTAGACTACATTGGAAGTAATCGTCAGGACTGATTGAGTTGCTACTGCGCCACGATAGGTTTTGTGCTTGCGAATTTCGTTCATGAACCGTTGCACTAAGTCGATCGCCATACTATCAACGCGATCGTCATTGTTCCCATACTGCGGATAATCGCCTTCAATCAGATAATCCACCGCCAAACCTTGCTCGTTCCTTTCTACTTTAACTTTGGCGTATTTAATCGCGGAGAGGGAGTCAGCCACCACCGACAAGCCGGCTATGCCACAAGCCATTGTACGGTAAACATCGCGATCGTGCAGCGCCATTTCCAGCCGTTCGTAGCAATATTTGTCGTGCATATAGTGAATGACGTTCAGCGTATTGATGTAGGCTTTTGCTAGCCACGCCATCATTTGCTGCAACCGTTCATTTACCTCTTTGTATTCCAAATATTCGGCAGTGATTGGTGCGAATAGAGGCGCGATTTGGTCGCCAGATTTTTCATCTTTACCACCATTTATAGCATACAGCAAAGTTTTTGCCAGGTTCACCCTTGCGCCAAAAAACTGCATCTGTTTGCCGATTCGCATCACTGATACGCAACAGGCGATCGCATAATCATCGCCATAGGTGGGGCGCATCAAATCATCGTTTTCGTACTGAATCGAACTGGTGTCGCTAGAAATTTTAGCGCAGAATTCTTTGAATTTTTCTGGTAAATGTTCTGACCATAATACAGTCAGGTTTGGTTCTGGTGCTGGGCCGAGATTTGAGAGTGTGTGCAAGAATCGGTAACTGCTTTTTGTTACCAGTATTCTACCGTCTGCACTCATGCCGCCTATCGCTTCTGTTACCCAAGTGGGATCGCCGGAAAACAGCGCATTGTAGTCAGGAGTCCGCAAAAAGCGCACCATCCGCAGCTTCATTACAAAATGATCGATCAGTTCTTGCAAGTCAACTTCCGATCTCGATCCACTGCGTAAATCCCGCTCGAAATATACGTCTAAAAACGTGGATACTCGACCCAAGGACATCGCCGCCCCATTCTGCTCTTTGACAGCGCCTAGATAGCCAAAATAGAGCCATTGCACAGCCTCTTGGGAGTTACCCGCCGGACGACCAATATCAAAGCCGTACTTCGCCCCCATTTCCTTCAGTTCAAACAAAGCCCGCACCTGTTCTGATAACTCTTCCCGCAGGCGAATTGTTTCCTCGTCCATCATGTCGAGTTCGAGGGATTCTTGCTGAGCTTTTTTGTCATCAATTAGGCGATCGACTCCATACAAAGCCACGCGCCGATAGTCCCCAATAATCCGCCCGCGCCCGTAAGCATCAGGTAAACCTGTGATAATGCCCGATCGCCTCGCCATCCGCATTTCACGAGTATAAACATCGAATACGCCGTCATTATGGGTTTTGCGATATTTAGTAAAAACCTCTTCTGTTTGCGGGTCAAGCTGATAGCCATAGGCTTCCAAACCAGCTTTCACCACACGAATTCCGCCATAGGGCATGATGGCCCGTTTCAGAGGTTTATCTGTCTGCAAACCCACAATTTGTTCGAGTTGGCGATTTATATATCCAGCGTCATGGGCTATAATTGAAGAGGGTACTTTGGTATCAACATCCAATACACCCTTTTGAATTTCTAGCTTCATTAGTTCCAAAACTTCTTGCCAAAGCTTCTGAGTCCTTGTCGTTGGTCCTACTAAAAACTCGGCATTCCCTTCATAGGGCGTGTAATTCTTTTGAATAAAATCCCTGACATTGATTTCTGTTGTCCAACTCCCTTCTGTAAAGCCGTACCATTCTGCATACATAGCTTTAACCTCCTATTTTGGACTCTTTTTAAAGATGTCGCTCTTTCATCTTTTGTCTCCATTATATATCTATCCCATCATCTCCCATGGAAATGCTGTCATGTTTTTACAAAAGTTAACTGCTTGATGGTCCGATCGCACTTATCAAGTCCTGTCAACAGCTATATATAGCCTTTCTCAGAAAGATGAGGTAAGAGCGATAATTAGTAATAAGTAATAGGTAATTGGTAATTAGTAATAGGTAATTGGTAATTAGTAATACCCTATGCCCCATTACCATTCCCCCCTTGGGGGGGGCTGGGGGGGGGTGGGGGGCACAGGGGACTGAGAAATACTATATACACAATAGCGATCGCGCCCCTGTTTTTTTGCTTGATATAGTGCTTTGTCTGCATGAGCAACCAAAGTATCTGGCTCCAATTCTAAGCTAGGGATGAGTGAGGCGATTCCCAAACTAACTGTGAGGGTATTCTTGACATGAGACTGCTCATGGGGAATCGCCAAACTATGAATTGCTTGCTGAATGTTTTGTGCTATCTTAATCCCTCCCTCCAAATCCGTATTGGGGAGGAGTAACGCAAATTCTTCGCCACCGTAACGCGCTGCTAAATCCGCGGGACGATGGACTACTTTTTGTAATGTTTTCCCTATGCTAACTAAGCAATTATCACCCGCCAAATGACCATAGTAGTCGTTGTAGCTTTTGAAAGTATCAATATCCAATAAAATCAGAGAAAGTGGCTGCTTTTCTAGCCCTAATCGTTGCCACTCGCTTTGGAGACGATTGTTGAAACAGCCCCGGTTAGCCACCTGAGTCAAAGCATCTAAATTCGCCAATATTTCTAGTTTTTGATTGGTTTCTTGGAAAGCTATTTCCATTTGTTTACGTGTAGTGATATCGCGGATGGTAATAGCAAAACCATCACCTAATTTTACGGCTACCCAGTGAAACCAAGAAGACTCTTCCCATTCATAGTAAAAATCGTGCTCTAAAGGTTCCCCGGTTTCCACAATTTCAACGAAACGCTGGAATAGTTCTGGTTCAACATTGCTCAAAAACTTTTTCAGTACCAATTTGCCAATCATCTCTTCACGAGTGCGTTTGAAAACTCTAGCAATCACGGGGTTGACAACTAAACAACGAAAATCATCAATCTCCCCAGTTACGGGGTTGCGGACAGCTTGCATTGCTGCAATACCATCCAGGGAACTATTTAAAACACTAGCCAGTAAAGCCCTCGATTGATATAGTACCTCTTCCGCTTCTCTGCGGATATTAATTTCTTTTTCCAGCAGGCGTTGCTGACGTTGAATAATTAACTGATTTTCCAGACGCGCTACGACTTCTTCGATGTGAAAGGGTTTGGTAATGTAATCTATGCCCCCTGACTCAAAGGCTTTTACCTTGTCAAAAACATCATCTAAAGCACTAATGAAAATAACGGGAATGTGGCGTAGATTGTCATCGGATTTGATGGCTTTACAGACTTCATAACCATCCATTTGTGGCATTTTAATATCTAACAGAATGACATCTGGACACTTGACTTTTATGGTTTTCAGTGCCATCACTCCACTGGTGACGCTGCGAACAGTGTAGCCAAGTTTGAAGAGCACATCGCTTAGTAATTGTAAATTTTCGATCAGATCGTCTACTAGAATAATGTTGCCTTTTTCTGGTTGTTTGTGATTTAAATTCATGGCTTTTAAAGTTATTTAATTAATGATTATATGGAAGAATTAATGTTTACTGTATGTTTTTTTATTGGAATTTCAATAACAAATTCTGCTCCTTTTCCTAGGATCGAGTGACAATATAAATCCCCACCGTGTTTATCAACCACAATCTGGTGACAGATAAACAGTCCCAGTCCCGTACCTTCTCCTACCTGTTTTGTGGTAAAGAAAGGGTCAAACAACTTGGATTGCAGTTCTTTAGCAATTCCCCAGCCATTATCAGATATTTTGATTGATATTCCATGATTATTATGAACTTGAGTTTGAATTATTATTTTTGGTATATCGCCTGTGAAATGAGCGTGTACGGAATCTATAGCATTATTTATTATATTAATAAATACCTGATTAAGTTGACCGGAATAACACTCAATCAACGGTAGTTCACCATAATTTTTAATTACGGTAATTTCGGGATTTTTTAGCGTCGCTTTTAGGCGATTTTGGAGAAGCATCAGCGTATTGTCGATACCTTGATGAATATCCACTCGTTTGAATTCAGCCTCATCATGACGGGAGAAATTCCGCAGGGACAGAACTATTTCCTGAATGCGTTCGGTTCCTATCTGCATAGAATTAAGCAGTTTGAGCAAGTCTTCTTGCAAAAAATCTAGGTTAATAGCCTTGATTTCTGCTTGAATTTCTGGTGGGGGATCGGGTAAATGTTGTTGATATAGTTTTACCAAATTTAGTAAATCTTGGAAATATTCCGTAGCAGGGCTGAGATTGCCGTGAATAAAATTAACTGGATTGTTAATTTCATGTGCCACACCTGCAACCAGATTCCCAATGGAAGACATTTTTTCACTATGGATGAGTTTTGCTTGGGTGCGTTTGAGTTCCCTGAGAGTAATTTTTAAGCTTTCAGCTTGTTCTTGTAATTGAAATTCCGCTTGTTTCCGTGCAGTAATATCGCGGATGGTAATAGCAAAACCATCACCCAATTTTACTGCTACAAAATGAAACCAAGAAGACACTGATTCATAGTAAAAATCTTTGGCTAAACTCTCTCCATTTTCTACAATATTGACGAACCCATTAAAGAGTTCTGGGGCGATACGATGCAAGATTTTTTTGAGTACCAATTTACCAATTATCTGTTCGCGGGTGCGTTTGAAAACTCTAGCAATCACCGGGTTGACAACTAAACAACGAAAATCATCAATCTCCCCAGTTACGGGGTTGCGGACAGCTTGCATTGCTGCAATACCATCCAGGGAACTATTTAAAACGCTAGCAAGTAAAGCCCTCGATTGATATACTACCTCTTCTGCTTCTCTGCGGATATTAATCTCTTTTTCCAGAAGCCGTTGCTGACGTTGAATAATTAACTGATTTTCCAGACGCGCTACGACTTCTTCGATGTGAAAGGGTTTGGTAATGTAATCTATGCCCCCTGACTCAAAGGCTTTTACCTTGTCAAAAACATCATCTAAAGCACTAATAAAAATAACGGGAATGTGGCGTAGATTGTCATCGGATTTGATGGCTTTACAGACTTCATAACCATCCATTTGTGGCATTTTAATATCTAAAATAATCACATCTGGACACTTGACTTTTATGGTTTTCAGTGCCATCACTCCACTGGTGACGCTGCGAACAGTGTAGCCAAGTTTGAAGAGCACATCGCTTAGTAATTGTAAATTTTCGATGAGATCGTCTACAATCAGAATATTACCTTTATTGTCGCTTTCAGAATTAAGATTCATCGCTTATCAGGGGTTCGGCTAGGTCGAGAATTTGTTCAAATTGAAATTGACGTACCAGTTTGGTCAATGATTGTATCAAACAAGTTTCTGTCTGGGGAATTTCTGCTAGCAGTGGTAAGGCAAGCTTGGTATTTGCTTCAAGAGCAGCTTCGTATAGTTGGGTAATCCATTTTTGAGACATACAGGTGAAGTGTTGTGAAGTCAAGACGCTCTCTGCTTGCTCGTTTAAGTTTGGTGAAGTTGTTTCCGCTAAGATATATTTTACACCAAGATGTTTAGCCAGTGCGTCGAAAATTGTATGTTCGGCAAATGGTTTGCGGAGGAAGTCATCGCACCCCGCGGAAAGCACGATCGCTTTTTCTTCCTCTAAAACACTTGCCGTTAAAGCAATCACCGCCGTAGCATTACCTTTGGTGGTAGATTTAATATATTTTGTAGCTTCATAACCATCCATAACAGGCATTCTCATATCCATCCAAATTAGGTGAGGTTCCCATTCATCCCAAATTGCGATCGCTTCTTTACCATTAGTAGCTTCTTTGACCTCAAATCCCAACGGCGCGAGTAACTTAATTAATAATTGACAATTAATGGGTTTATCATCTACGGTAAGAATTTTGTAGGTAGGTTGACCGGGAGCAAGTCCCAGCACTCTTGGATGTTCTTCTGAACTATTGCTGACTGTTTCTTGACCCAGTTTTGCCTGAATATAGAATTGGAAAAGAGTGCCTTTTCCTAATTCGCTTTCTACCGAAATATCCCCTCCCATTAGTTGCACGAATTTCTGGCTGATTGCTAAACCTAAACCCGTTCCTTCTTGCATCTCTTTTCCTGCCTGTGCTTGAGAAAAAGCATCAAAGAGTTTGGGCAATTCTGCGGCAGCAATACCCACCCCAGTATCACGGACACGGAAATGGAGATTAAAAACATCTGTGGTTTCTTGGTCTCCCTGAAAGACATAGAGAGTAATTTGACCCTCTGAGGTAAATTTGATGGCATTACTGAGTAAATTGATTATAACCTGACGCAATTTGACTTGATCGGTGCAGATATAGCGGGGGACATTTTCAGTACGCTGAAAGAGCAAGTTTAAGCCTGCATTAGTTGCACCTAGATGCAGCATATCTTCTAAATCATCTAGCAAGCGATGTAAGTCAAAGTCTTGAGGATTGAGGGTAGTTTTACCTGCTTCAATTTTCGATAAATCTAAAACATTATTAATCAGTGTCAATAGGTGATCGCCACTGCGATAGATGATGCCCGCATTTTCATGTTGTTCCGATGGCAAGTTTGTAGAGCGTATCATCAATTGAGAAAAACCGAGAATAGCATTAAGAGGTGATCGCAATTCATGGCTCATATTGGCAATAAAGGTACTTTTAGCTTGGTTAGCTACTTCGGCTTTTTCTTTAGCAATGACTAGCTCTGCTGTTCTTTCTTCTACCCGATGTTCTAAGGTTTCAAAAGAGGTTTGTAACTGTTCAGCCATACTATTAAAAGAATCAGCCAGATTTGCTACTTCTGTAATACTTTGAATTTCTATAGAGCCATTTTTTATTCCATAATTTTGCCATTCTCCTAATGCTAAAGCTTGACTTGCCTGACTTAATCGTAAAATCGGTATAGTAATCCAACGGGCGGTGAGAATACCAATCCCTGTTGCGGCAACCAGAGTCAGACCACACAATAAAATTGTCCAACGAGCATTTGCCTGAATTTCTGCCATGAAGTCAGTTTCAGGAATAACAATAACTGTTAGCCAATCTAAATCTTTTTGCCCCTGGAATGGAACAACTTGAACAAAGTAACGTTTACCATTGTCTGTAAAGCTAAGTTCTTGTTTGGTTTTGATATGCTCAAGTCCACCGAAATATTCCAGTAATTTTTTAGTGGTTTTTCGAGTCATTTCTTCATGACTATTCACAGCCTTTAATCTGTATTGGTTGGGATCATCTTTCTCTTTATCGGACTTGAGAGAGCTTACTAAACTTGGAACAAAGGGAGTTTCACCTGTGGAAGTACCGATTAACAATCCCTTGTTTTCTAAGATAAAAGCCTGACCTGTTTTGCCAATTTTTAATTCTTTGAGGAAATCCCCAAGTTGGAATAGAGAAATGGAGCAACTGGCAACTCCTTGAAGGGTATTATTTTGATCGAAGAAGGGTAATACATAAGCCGCTACTAATCTGGGATCATCTAACTTTATTCGTGAAACAACTATCTGCCAAATCCCACTGGGTGTTTTTTTTCCAACTTCATACCAAGGACGATTTTCTGGAGGGGATTTCTGGGGAGGGTCGTTATTTTTTGAATCTTGAATTAAGTTGGTGTGGTTTCCTTGACTGTCAGTTAAGTAATTATTCCATTTGTAGTTATTTAACTTGGTTCTTATGCGGACGACACGAGAACCATCATCCAGCTTATTTATAACGAGCATATCTTTTGTTTCGGTGGCGATTACTAAGGCATTCAATTTATCAAAAATCTGCGATTGCTCCCATAAATAGTGCTCTACTTCTGAAAAATCTTTATAATTTAAAATACCGAGTTTGATCGCAGCAACATTATTGCGGGTAACTTCTTTAGGTTTTTGCAAATAATTGTTTAGATTTTGGTCAATGCGATCGCTAATTTCTGCTATCAAAGGTTTTGCTATATCTTCTACTGCTTTTTGTCCACTGCGGTAAGAAAGATAACCAACCAGACCCACTGCGCCGACAATTTGCACCACAAAGGGGACAATTAGAACTAATCTCAGGGGAATTTGTCTAGTTTTTTGGGATTGATTGGGGCGAGTTTTAATCATAGCTTATCAATGGTTCAAGTAAATCAAAAATCTTCAAACGAGGCTTGTAGGGTGCGTCAGCTAGAACACTTATTAGGCACAAAACGCTTATTTACTGACGCACCCTGCAATAGTCCTTTCAATAATGATTAGCAACAAAGCTCAAACAATGCAGATTTATTGCCATTGTAGATGAGGTTGCAAATTTTAGAGGATTAGGTTAATCTAGGTGATGAATAGAAAAATTAAAGCTAAAAAAATAGCGTCGATGGATCGCTAAGATCGGGAGAATGAAATGGAAAAATTTTCAACCAATCCAACATCCCTATGCGATCGGGCCCATGATATTTGGAAAGAACAGCGCCATCCCCTCGATTGTATCTTTCATCCCCGCTCCGTGGCTGTGATTGGTGCCAGCGAAAGAGAAGGAAGCGTCGGACGGACTATACTTTGGAACTTGATTCGCAGTCCCTTTGGGGGCACGGTTTTTCCCGTCAATCCCCAACGTCCCAGCGTATTGGGCATCAAGTCCTATCCTGACATTGCTAGTGTACCAGAAGTTGTCGATTTAGCGGTGATTGCTACCCCTGCGGCGACAGTTCCCCAGGTAATTCGAGAATGTGTAGCAGTGGGAGTCAAAGGTGCAATTATTGTTTCTGCTGGTTTCAAAGAAATTGGTGAGGCGGGTGTCGTTTTAGAACAACAAGTGCTCGCAGAGGCGCGGCGGGGGGGGATGCGAATTATTGGGCCAAATTGTCTGGGCTTAATGAATCCTCTGATCGGACTAAATGCCACTTTTGCAGGTACGATCGCCCGTGCGGGTAATGTCGCCTTCATTAGCCAAAGTGGGGCGCTCTGTACTTCGATTTTAGACTGGAGTTTGGGCGAAAATGTGGGATTTAGTGCCTTTGTTTCGATCGGCTCAATGCTCGATGTCGGTTGGGGAGATTTGATTGAATATCTTGGTGACGATCCCCATACCCATAGCATCGTTTTGTATATGGAATCGATCGGCGATGCTCGCGCATTTCTATCAGCCGCCCGCGAAGTCGCAATGGATAAACCGATTATTGTACTCAAAGTAGGACAAACTGAGGCGGCGGCTAAAGCTGCTGCTTCCCATACAGGAGCTTTAACTGGTACTGATGAAGTGTTGAATGCCGCTTTCCGTCGCTGTGGTGTATTGCGCGTCCATACGATTTCTGACTTGTTTGATATGGCGGAAATTCTGGCAAAACAACCTCGCCCCAAGGGTAATCGGCTCTCGATTGTGACTAATGCTGGGGGCCCAGGGGCGATCGCCACTGATGCGCTAATTAGTGGCGGCGGTGCATTATCTGAACTAGCACCAGAAACATTACAGCAATTAAATCAATTTTTACCTGCTCAATGGAGCCATCATAATCCGATCGATATTTTAGGTGATGCTAGCAGCGATCGCTATGCCCAAACCTTAGAAGTTGTTGCGAGCGATCCAAATAGTGATGGACTTTTAGTTATCTTGACTCCCCAAGCGATGACTAATCCCACTCTAACCGCAGAAAAACTCAAGGCTTATAGCAAATTAGGGAAGCCGATTTTATCTAGTTGGATGGGCGGTGCAGAAATTGCAGCGGGAACGCAAATTCTCAATCAAGCACATATTCCCACCTTTCCCTATCCCGATACTGCTGTCAGATTGTTTAACTATATGTGGCAGTATACCTATAATTTGCGGGGCATTTATGAGACTCCTTCTTTACCTGCGGATTCCGAGATTCATGCACCCGATCGCATTTTGGCCGCACAAATTTTAACGAAGGTACGTAAGAGCGATCGCACTCTATTAACAGAATACGAATCAAAGCAATTACTCGCCGCCTATGGTATTCCCACAATTGCTACATCCATTGCTACCAGCGGTAGGGAAGCTGTGGAAATTGCCGATCGCTTTGGCTATCCTGTAGTTCTGAAACTGCATTCAGAAACGATTACTCACAAAACTGATGTTGGTGGTGTACAGCTAAATCTATGTGATGCGGCGGCTGTGAGTCGAGCATTTGAGGAAATCGAATCAAAATTAAGTGCGATCGACCCTGAAGCATTTTTGGGCGTAACTGTACAGCCAATGGTGAAAATGGAGGGCTACGAACTAATTTTGGGTAGCAGTCTCGATCCGCAGTTTGGCGCGGTAATATTATTTGGTATGGGCGGTCAATTGGTGGAAATTTTTCAAGATAGGGCGCTGGCGTTACCTCCCTTAAATACAACCCTAGCACGGCGAATGATGGAACAAACCCGCATTTATCAAGCTTTACAAGGTGTTCGCGGCAGAAAGGCGATCGATTTGGCAAAACTAGAACAGTTACTGGTGAGTTTTAGTCAGTTAATAGTGGAACAGCCACAGATTCGCGAAATTGATATCAATCCTCTGCTGGTTTCTCCCGAAGGTATGGTTGCTCTGGATGCGCGGGTTTTGCTCCACACAACGGCCGATTTCGCCCAGAAGCCACTACCTGCAATTCGTCCCTATCCGACGAAATACGTGCAGGAATGGGAGTCACCCAAGGGCGATCGTTTAACGATTAGGCCAATTCGCCCGGAAGACGAGCCACTGATGGTCAAGTTCCATCAAAGTCTTTCGGAGGAGAGCGTCTATTTGCGCTATGCTCATACTGTGAAGCTCAAGCAGCGGATTGCTCACGAAAGATTGACTCGAATTTGTTTTATTGATTACGATCGCGAAATGCTGTTAGTTGCCGATCGCCAAGTTCCGCAAACCTTAGAACATGAGATTTTGGCAGTAGGAAGGCTGAGTAAGTTGCACGGGACAAATGAAGCTGAATTTGCTTTGATTGTGGGGGATGGCTATCAGCATCAAGGTTTGGGGACCGAACTTTTAAGGCGACTTCTAGAAGTTGGGAAGGACGAACAGCTTTCGGCGATCGTGGGTTATATTCTCACCAGTAATTACCAGATGCAGAGCCTTTGTCGGAAGTTGGGATTTGAATTTCAGGCCGATCGAGAAACAGGAATGTTGAAGGCTATTTTTGTGTAAGTTCTATCGGTAGAATTAGTTGGATTTTCCTGCGAACTCGTTTGCTCTAGCTTCTACCTTCTGGCTACCAAATCACAAAAAAAAAGAGGTCGCGATCGCAACCTCTTAACCCTACACTAATCCAGCGCCGGCTCTTAAAGTAGACCAGTATTAGCACCAACTTTCCCAGTAGCCAGTTGCACTTTAATAATTTTGCCGCCCATTTTCATAATTCTTTGTTGTTCCCGAAACCAGTTATCGTAAGGAACAAGTTTAGTAAAATAGGTATTTTGCAATTCGCGCTGAGTGCGGATGCGTGTTTGGCTGGGGACGCAAGCAGTCACTTTAAACATTCTCATGGGAAACTACCTCCTGAAGTAGGTTTACTGATTTTTAGATGGATTTTTAAAACATTGAAGACAGGGAGTTAAGAATCAAAACTAGCTCATTAAAACTCGTCCAGTATTCTCGACAAGCCTTTGACGGTCTAGCAATCACTCGTAACTTCCCTGACTTCTTCCAAAAGAAAAGGCTAAAAGTCTAAAAGTCTAAAGTCTAAAAGTCTAAAGTTTAAAAGTTTAAAAGTTTAAAGTTCCTAAAGGTAAGAAATAAATATTTTTATTTCCTTCTTCCTTCTTCCTTCTTCCTTCTTCCTTCTTCCTTCTTCCTTCTTCCTTTTTCCTTCTACCTTCTACCTTCGTCCTTCGTCCTTCGTCTTAGCTCAAGCCAGAGCAGATGTAGTCGAAATAGACGCCCATTTCTTTACCAGCGTCTGAACCGACCAAACCGGCGGTGACTTCTTTCATAGCTTGGATAGCTTGTACGGTAGAACCGATGGGCACGCCCAAGGAGTTATAGGTTTCTTTCAAACCGTTGAGCACGCGCTCATCCAGGATGGAAGGGTCGCCAGCCAACATGGCGTAGGTGGCGTAGCGGAGGTAGTAGTCCAAGTCGCGAATGCAAGCTGCATAACGGCGAGTGGTGTACATATTGCCACCGGGACGAGTTACGTCCGAGTACAACAGAGACTTAGCAACTGCTTCTTTGACGATTGTGGCTGCATTGGCGCTGATGGCTGTAGCGGCACGGACGCGCAGTTCACCAGAAGCGAAGTAGTTTTTTAGTTTGTCTAGAGCGCTGATATCCAGGTACTTACCTTGAACGTCAGAGGAATTGATAACGGCGGTAATTGCGTCTTGCATGATGGTCTTGTTTCCTAGAAAGTGGCTGAGTTCAGTCCAATTTTGTAGCTCGGATTTGAGATTTGGGATTTCAGATTTATACAGTGGTTATTTATCTGCAAAAGCTTGTGGCTCCAGGCTGGTAACTCACAATCTAAAACCTAAAATCTTTACTGCATCGCACCGATAACGTAGTCGAAGTAAGAGGAAGCTTCGGAAGCATCTTCTCCAGAAAGCAGCGAGCTCGCTGCATTTTTCATGGCGCGAACGCCTTCGGCGACGGCTTCAATGGGGGTTCCCAAGGATTTGTACATTTCGCGGACGCCAACAATACCGATTTCTTCGATCGGAGTAATGTCGCCAGCTACGATTCCGTAGGTGATCAAACGCAGGTAGTAGTCCAAGTCGCGCAAGCAAGTTGCGGTCATTTCTTCGCCGTAAGCGTTACCACCAGGGGAAACTACATCAGGGCGTTTTTGGAAAAGTTGATCGCCTGCTTGTTTGACGATACGTTCGCGGGATTCGCTCAAAATTTGGGCGATGCGGACGCGGCGTTCACCAGAGGTGACGAAGCTTTTGATCCGGTCTAATTCGCCTGGGCTCAGGTAACGAGCTTCAGCGTCTGCGTTGACGATTGATTTGGTGACGATACTCATCTTGTGTGTACCCGCTGGATATTTTGCAATTACGAACTGCTCCACGCTCTGCATGGCGATGGTGGGCGCTTGCATCCCGTACCTCTGGCTTGCGGCAGGAGCTTTGACGCTTTCGGGAATTTACCTTGCTTCCAACTGTTGAAGTTGTTGGCTGGTTGCTACCTTGGGCGTTTGACGGCGCTTGTTCTGACGCCGGTGCGCTGTTTTTGGCTGCACTTTGCCTGTCGCTTACGATACCACACATAACTGCTGCTGTCTCTAATTTTGCGATCGAGATGGCAATGATTAGGTGGCGATCGAGTGACTGTCCGATAGTTGGTCAGGAATTTGATTCTGTGACGCAACTACCTCACGCAAGTATTTTGAGGCATTATGTTCACATTCTGAGTGTTACTGTAATAGTTTGTAACATTCGTTTTCATTTTGGGGTCTAGAGCACTGATTTTGGCATCCCCAAATTATGTCGCTCAAAACGCTATAATCTTCTGATACCAAGCATTACGACTTATAAATGCTCGGTGTTTTAGCTGGGGCGTGGTGGTTTGGCTTCCCCACTTTAAATTCCTAGGTATAAAAAAGCCGGAGGTGAGGGCTCGCCCAGGTGCGATCGGAAATTCCGACTTTCGAGCTTGTAGTCAAATTCTGCTGTAATTTTCAACCAGGTGCGCTTTGAAAAGAAATCTATCAGCCATTACAAAAGCTTTGCAGTTTGGTGTTAGCGGTGCCGTCGGCGGTTTCGTGGGTAATTTAATCACCGAACCTTTCATGAATTTCGATCGCCTGTCGGGTTCGGTATCTTTTTTTGAGAGTGTACTTTCCACCGCCCGCTGGTTTGGATTGGTAGGCGGTGGCATTGCTACAGCGATTATGTTTGGCTATTATTACTACATCAAAGGCAAGCCTCAAATTAAATCAGCTTTCAAGAATGGGGGATTGTTTGGTTTAATCGCAGGGGCGATTTCTGGGGCGATCGCAGAAGCTATTTACAGCGGCATTGGTCCCAATGAATTATTGCGAGTAGTTTGTTGGGGAATAGCTGGCAGTTTGTTAGGGCTGGCACTTTCCAAACGGATTCCCAACTTAGGAATGCTGCGCGGCGCGGGCGGAGGCGGTGTTGGGGGCGTGTTGGGCGGATGTTTGTTTATTTTGTTCGCTTATTCTTTATCGGGTACTGTGGGCCGTTTAGCGGGCTGTGGGGCGATCGGCTTTTGGATTGGCATTATGCTAGTTGTAGCTGAAACTTTGTTTAACAAAGCTTGGCTGGTAATTAGTTACGATAACGGAGTCAATCGCACTCTGACTATTGGTGCCGAACCGGTGACTTTTGGTAGTGATGATAATTTGTCTATTATCTGTATTCCGAATATTTCGCCCTTGGCTATGCGCTTTCAATTGGAGGCTGGACAAATTGTCTGCGAAAATTTTGATAATGGGGCGGTGACTTATTTGCGATCGGGCGATCAAAAGAAATTAGGAAATTGTACAATTACCGTCGGCAACTCGGATTTGCCCGTTGCCAATTCTGCCAAAATTCCAGCTACATATATATCAGCAGATCCGGCGGAAAAATCTTTCGTTAATAGCGAATTTTCCCTAAAATTAAGCAGCAAAGTTATCCCTTTGAGTGTAGGGACTCAATTGTTTAGTTCCGACATATCTACTTTAAAATCTACTGCATCTAATGGTGCAGTAGCAGTTGTGAATTCTCGTTCCGCACAGCCTCTTTCATTGGGATTGACCAATTTATCCGATCGGGCTTGGTGGGCCACAGACAGTCAAGGCGATATGAAACTGGTAGAACCAGAAGGTACGCTGACTCTCGCGGTGGGAAATCAAATCGAGTTCGGCGAAATTAATGGTGAGATTGTTGACGGTTGACAGTTGATGGTTGACAGTTGGCAGTTGACAGTTGATGGTTGACAGTTGATGGTTGACAGTTGGCAGTTGACAGTTGATGGTTGACAGTTGACAGTTAACTGTTAATAATCATTTTTTAGTGCCACATTGGATATAATATTATGTTAGTAGATTGTTTGAAACCTAAAAATAGAGGATTTGGCTAATGAACTTGAAAAAAATATTCGCTGGTTTCCTATTAATTCTGACCTTGACCTTGGGACTAATTACGATTATTCCCCAAATTGCTTTGGCAGATGCAACTGCAAATCCTGCAACCGCGGCAGAAGTTTTCAGCGCCAACTGTGCGGGTTGTCATAGCAATGGTGGCAACATTATTAGACGTGGCAAAAATTTGAAACAAAAAGCATTAAAAAAATATAAGATGGACTCGATCGCCAATATTGCCAATTTAGTCACCAACGGTAAGAATATCATGCCGTCTTACAAAGATCGCTTATCTGAACAACAAATTATCGATGTTTCAGCCTACGTGTTGTCGCAAGCTGAAAGTGATTGGAAATAAGGACTATGCGTCATCTAATGGGACTAAAGTTCTGAGCATAAACCTTCATTGGAAGTATTGCCAAATGGAAAAACATGATTGGCGGAAAATTGTAACAATTATTACATTGTGCTTCTGTCTAACCATCACCAACAACCCACCAGCCTTGGCTTCGATTCACAAATATCCAGAAACCGGGGACAGAGTAATGTTCAGATCCGTACAAAGCTTGCGGGATAATCAGGACAAAGCATGGCAAGTTGTTTTGTATAAGCGAGTGCGATCGGGCCGAGGAGACTCTCTTAACCTGAGATTGGTGGGATTTCCTGGCACCCAATTGGATCACCCAGTGGCGCTGAAGGTGGTGGCGGGGAATCTGGAACTGGCGCTGGCTAACGATATTTGGAGAAAATCGGATTTGCCGGTTAACGTGGGAGAGTACGATTTTAAATTAATGGTGGCCCAATTGGAGAGCGATCGACCTTTAGGCTTAAATTTGCCAGTCCAAGGTAAAAAAGATCTACAAATCTTGGTTCCAACTTTTGCGGTAAGGGAATGGAGGCGGTTGTTAGATATAAGTTAAATTGTGCCTACGGATTGCAGTTGAATGTGATAAAGGCTACATTGCCTGTGAAAAAAAGTCGGTATATTTGATATGCCTCAAGGTAGATATTGGCTATTTTTAACCATAATTGTGAAACAAACTCAAAGTGAGATTAGTCTGGTTAAAAAAATCGACTGTTTTAGAGTGTGCATATTATTGGAAGGAACATTTACTATGACATTAATCACTACCATTGTCCGAAAAGCTTTAGCGACAGGTTGTCTCACGGTTGATGCGGAAGAACAGTTGCGGCAACAGTTGCAGATGACAAAGTACGGTTTGGAAGATTTTGAGGCTTTTATTACTTTGCAAACAGAGGTAATGGAAGGTAGAGTAAAACACCAAGCTTGGGAATTATTGCGATCGAATAATTGTTCTGCTGCTGCTTGAAATTAAGTGCGATTCCCTTTGGGATAGCTCCGCACGCGCGTACTTTTGGAGAGAATTAAGGGCGATCGATACAAATCATCAATAGGACTTACCCAAGGGTGGTCAGAAACCAGGTTTTTTCCGAGATACTTCGTTACACGCCACTTACTCGTTCCCAGGCAGAGCCCATTGGTGACAACTTAAGGTCAAACGTAGTCACAGATTGCTGTTTCTACTCGTTCCCAGGCTCTGCCTGGTAACGCAGATCCAGAGGCTCTGCCTCCAATTTTCTGTTAGCAAGCAGCAAGCGAGGCGGAGCCTCTAGACGTTGATTCCCAGGCAGAGCCTGGGAACCAGTTAAGCAGCAAGCAGCAAGCGAGGCGGAGCCTCTAGACATTGATTCCCAGGCAGAGCCTGGGAACCAGTTAGCAAATACTTAGTCCGCGCACCATCCGGACTTCGTTTTTGTAGACGCGGTTTCAACCGCCGACTCACTTGACAAAAATACCCAAATCGCCCATAATCGTAGATTGTCTGTCTAAATCCGGCTCGGATCAGGTTAAGACATTCCAAAAGCTGAAAAACCGTCAGCCGTCAAAAGTGCTCAGTCAAAAGTTCACAACAACGAACCCTTCGACTACGCTCAGGGCACCGCAACGGACAACTGACAACTCAGCTACCTGTACGGCAATCTCAACAACCATCCCATGACTTACGCAATTATTGAAACCGGCGGCAAACAATTTCGGGTAGAACCAGGCCGCTTCTACGACATCGAACTGCTTCACGTCGAAGCTGAATCCAAAGTCACCATCGACAAAGTATTTCTGATCCAGCACGAAAATGATGTTCACATCGGCCAACCTCTAGTAGAAAATGCCACAGTAGAAGGAACTGTTCTGCGACATTTCCGGGGTCGCAAAGTCCTCGTCTATAAGATGAAGCCGAAAAAGAAAACTCGGAAGAAAAAAGGGCACCGTCAAGAAACAACTCGCTTTATGATTGACTCCATCAGCGTCAATGGTGTTGTTTTGGCCGCGAGAGACTTAACTCAAGCTGTTGTGGAAACTCCCCAAACCGGCGAAAGTGATTCAGAATAAAAAATAGTCAGTAATTAAAGTTGAGGAAATCATGGCCCATAAGAAAGGTACAGGTAGTACACGTAACGGACGCGACTCTAATTCTCAGCGTCTTGGTGTCAAAAAGTACGGCGGTCAAGTTGTCAAAGCTGGCAACATTTTGATTCGTCAACGCGGCACGAAAGTTCACCCTGGTAATAATGTTGGTATTGGCAGAGATGATACTCTGTTTGCCATGATTGATGGTGTGGTGACTTTTGAAAGAAAGGGCAAAACTCGCAAGAAAGTTAGCATTTATCCTGTTGTTGTAGCAGCACCTGTGGCTGAACTTGTAGCAGTTTAATTTGGATAGTTTCCTCGTTCCTAGGCTCTGCCTGGGAACGCATTTCTAGAGGCTCTGCCTCCTGATTCCTCGTTCCTAGGCTCTGCCTGGGAACGCATTTCTAGAGGCTCTGCCTCCTGATTTTCTATCTCAATATACCGATTACATTTGAAGACATGGTATAATAGAAATTGACACTCTATAAAAAATCTAATAGTTATATTCTTATATTCTCTGTAATTAGCTTATAACAATTTTACGCTAATTTTCCTAGGGAGGGTAAGCCAATGACACAAACATTATCAATGTCTGTTCTTTATAGGAAACTCTTGGCGATAGGTTTTCCTAAACAGTTCGTTCGAGACAAAGTTTTGCCTAGTTGGTGGAATGAAGAACTAGACAATCAGCCCGTCGCCGTCCTACAGGGGGCTGGTCATATTGCCCAACATCTGCGCCTAGACCTCAAAAGTCTTTTAGCCGAGAATCAAAAGCCTCAGTTTCAACCATTACCTCACACAAAATTCAAGTATCATCAACAGAGTCAAACAGACTTACCTGATGTCGCCCATCAACTTGCTTCACGGGTGGCGGAAGTTGTTGCTAATGCTATAAAGCTAGAATTTAAACCGATTCCATCTGACCCGGATCAAGTCCGTTCAGAGATTGTTGCCAAACATCCTCAAGTTAATTTATACAGCTTGATTCATTACTGCTGGCAACATGGTATTGTTGTTATTTATTTCAATAATTACCCTAAGAAGCAACGCAAAATTACAGGCATGATCCAATGGCAAGGTGATTATCCCGTGATTGTTTTAAGTAGTAGTCATACTAATCCGGCATTGTTAGCCTTCCATCTTGCCCATGAACTGGGTCATCTAGCCCTTGGTCATATTGAAGAAGGTATTTTGATTGATGATGATATTAAGCAAGACTCTGATGATCAAGAAGAAATAGATAGTAATCAGTTTGCAGTTAAATTGCTAGTCAACAGTTTTGATAATTTCCTCGGCAATCAAAATTTTTATAATGCAGTACAGCTAAAGAATAAAATTATTCAACGTAGTAAAAATGACTTAACTATTGATCCATGTGCATTGGCTTTAAATTATGGTTGGCATAACAAGACATATTTTGGATTGTCTAGAAGATGTCTAAATTTGATTGATGATGATAAAGAAGGACAAAAAATTATTAACAATTTTTTACAGCAGCATCTAAATTGGGATGAATTAAGTGATGACAATGCTGATTACTTAGACAGAATTTTAGGAGAATAGCTTTGTCTACTTGTATCTATTGTATTGATAATGACATCATCAAAAAGCTTGCTACATTTCAGCTATTCGATAAGACCATTCAATTATTTTATGCTAGTTATGGGCAAGTTAATATCCTAGAGACGGCAAAATATAAATTTGAAAACGATTGGAAAAAATTTGAAGGAGGTCGAAGTCGAAAAACAGAAGATCCTGTGATTAATTATAAACAAGTTCTTTACCTTACTAAGACTCTACCGAACATACTGGAATCGGAGATTGACCAAGAAATTTTTATCCAGTTATCCAGTATTGAGAATATTGATCCAGGTGAGGCAATGCTCACAAGTTGTGCTATCAAATTTATTCAAAATAATAAATCCGCTCAGATTTTTAGTGGAGATAAAAGATTCATTAAAGCCTTAGCCAATGTTAGCTTACCTATCATTCAACAATCTCTAAATCATCGATTATGGTGCTTAGAGCAACTTGTTCTCAAAAATATTGAAGCCGATGGTTTTGAGACTATTCGGGATCTGATTGTTCCTGTTAGAGAATGTGATAAAGCAATTAAGAATGTTTTTGGTTCTGGGCTTAATTCAACATCTGAGAACTCCCTACCTACTTTAAAAAGTTATATTGAGGAGTGTCGGCAGGAGGCTGGTAATCTACTCAATCCTTACAAGTAGTAATGTGTGGCTAACCTCCTCCGACAATGGTCACAATTTCTAAGATGTCGCCTTCTTGCATTTCTGTGGTTTCCCAAAATTGTTTGTGCAGAATTTCGCCGTTGTACTCCACAGCTACTAATCGTGGATTTAAACTTAGTTGTTTTAATAATTCTGGTAATGGTGTTTTGGTGGCACAATTACGGGTTTCTCCGTTGACTTGGAGAGCAATTTGATTGGTCATTTGTTTATTAATTTAATTATTTGAACGAACCGCGAAGACGCGAAGAACACGAAGGAAGAACTGCATTTCCTTCTTTCCCCCTTGGGGGGGTGGGGGGGTTCTTGTTTCGCGTTCGCGTGCCTCGTGGTTCATTTAATCTTACGACCTATTAGTTATAAGTTTGTGAGTTTTGAGCTTCTGCATCCGAATTAGCTGCGAGATGAAAAACTGTGTGACTAAAGTTGGTTGTTCGGCTTCCATGATCGATCGCACAACTGCTACTCTAGAAGCTCCGGCATTTAATACTTCGTCGAGGTTGTTGATGTCTATTCCGCCGATCGCAAACCAAGGAATTGGTGACTTAGCAGCAGCATAACGCACATAATCTAAACCGGCAGCTTGTTTATCGGGTTTTGTGGGAGTGGAGTAAACTGGGCCAACTCCAATATAGTCGGCTCCTTCTTCAATGGCTCGCTGCATTTCCTGGGCGTTTGTGGTCGATCGCCCGATCGTCCGTCCAGGCCCTAGCAACTTGCGCGCTTCAGCTACAGGTAGATCTTGCTGTCCTAAGTGTACACCGTCGGCATCCGCTGCGATCGCCAAATCGACGCGATCGTTTACAATTAACAAAGCATCATAACGGTGACAGAGTTCGCATAGCTTCCGCACATTATCCAATTTCACCCCATCGTCTGAAGTTTTGTCGCGGTACTGTACCAAAGTCAGTCCACCTTGCAAAGCAGCTTCCACCACGCCCAACAAATTGTCTCTCCCCGAAGTTACCAGATATAACTGCGATCGCAATAACTGCTGGTAGCGCCCATAAGCCAGCAAATCGCTTTCGAGAGTATAAACCCGATAGCGCATCTGCTTAAAAGCCTTGCCCATATTCGGATCGTAAACTTTGCCATACTCTTCAAGTACCCGTAGCGCTTCTTCCACCCGGCAGAAATTCGCCTCCAATAGCTGCTGAAGTCCAGAGCGCTGTTCTTCCTGCGGATGAGTCAGTTCCGTACCCGGATCTGCCGGCGTATCCCTAGCACTGCGTAATTCTGCGGTGTGCCAAAAAGCCAATTCCTGACGCAGTTGCTTGCACTCGCCAGCTAAATCGGCGCTATTAAGACCAAATCTACACCATTCTTCAATAATTCTCAATCCTTCGCGGGCGCGATCTAAATTTGCATCTAAAATCCGGCACAGAGCGGGCTGTGCCGGTAAAGTTCTGTTTGGTTTTTGCGTCATATAGAACCACCTCGATCGTTAATCCAGCAGTCAAGCTGCTACATTTTCCCACTAATTTTTAAGTTTTATTGAATTTGAAGAAAACAAAGCATAATAGATCAAACTTGATGATAGTGGAATCGTTAAACTGCATACCACACTTCGGAGGAGAGCCGTGAGGTTAGCAGAAAATCACAGATTAACCCAGAAAAACCCCAGCAGCCCGCTGCAATTAAACTTCGATCGCATGGGCGAAACTCGGCTCACAGACAGGTTGTGTTTTTTTATGCTCATTTACTCAAAACAGAGCGGGTACAACTCACATCTAGAACCCTTCTCAATCAGCCTTTCCGGGACGAGCAAGATACCCAGCCCACACCAAAAATTGCTGTTTTTGGAACCGGCATCTTGCCTGTTCCTGAAAAAGCTGCAAGATCTTAGGTATACAGGAAGGCGATCGCCAAGCAAAGCCTTAAGTTCTTGCCTGTTGCTGCTGTTTGCTAGTGTCTCATTGTTCAAAACTCAACAATCTGCGATCGCCGCCGAAACCCCAATAGTGCAGATAATAGCTCAGGCGCAGCAGCCTGAAATCAACATCCTGTACGTCAGCTCATCCGGTGGAAGCGACACAACAGGTAATGGGAGCGATCGAGATCCATTCAAAACCCTTACCTACGCCTTAAGCGTCGCCCCCCCCAACACAGCAATTTTGCTAGCGCCCGGTATCTACAGCGCCCAAACCGGCGAACAATTTCCGCTGATACTCCAGCCTAACGTGATTGTTCAAGGAAATCCCAACACTCGCGGTCAAAATATTGTCATCAAAGGCGGAGGAGACTTTCTCAGCCCCACTTCGGCTGGTCAAAATATCACGATTTTAGGCGCATCGGGAGCCAGACTCAGCGGGGTGACAGTGACCAATCCCAACTATCGGGGTTATGCTTTGTGGATCGAATCGAGCTCTCCCACGGTGGTTAACAATACTTTTTTGGGGAGCACTCACGACGGAATTTCAGTGGTGGGTAATTCTCGCCCGATGATTACCGGGAATCTGTTCTCGAAAAATGGTGCTAATGGGATGACGATTTATGGCACTTCCCAGCCGGAAGTTCGAGATAATGTCTTTGAAAACACTGGATTTGGGGTGAATGTAGCGGAAAAAGCTTCTCCTTTGTTAATCGGGAATCAGATTACTCGTAACAAGGATGGTGTGGTGGTACAAGCTGAGGCGACACCGGTGCTCCGCCATAATTATATCGAGAGGAATCAGCGTGATGGCATTGTGGCGATCGCCCGTGCTCTCCCCGATTTAGGAACCATGACGGAACCAGGGGGAAATGTAATTCGCAACAACGGCCAGCATGATGTGAATAATGCTGCCAAAGGTCAATTAATTCAAGCTTACGGCAATCAATTGTTGAGCAACCGCACGACTGGTCAAGTTCAGGTGGCGGGAACTTTCAACTCTCCTCTATCCATTGGTGGCCCTGATTTGGGGTTAGTTGCTCAACCTCCCAGAAGCGGTGGACCAGATAGCTCTTTACCTGTTTATACCACAGCTCCTTTAACTCCGAGAGTTCAAAGATCGCCCCAGAGGCCTCTGTCGCCGCTGTCAGCGAGTCCTGCCCAAAATCAATCGGCATCGGGTCAAACTCGGTTGTCGCCTCTGTTGGCTCCCCCAAGTGCCTCTTCTTCCGCGATCGCCATTCCAGTCCCAACTCCAGATGCTCGCTCCGTTCCAGAAATTGCTGTGCAGTCCCCAATTTTGCCGCCAAACTTTGATAGTTCGAGTCCGGTTCCTTCGGAGGGTAGATTGCCGGTTCCGAGTCGCAATATTCCTCTGGGAAGGGGTGGCTATGTACCTACTGGTTTAACGGGTAATTCTGTGGCTGATTCTGGGGAAAATGCGCCGTCAGTCGATCGAGCATTAGCTTTGGGTTTTCGGTATCGGGTGGTAGTTGATGCTCAGAGTCAGAGCGATAGAGCCAGGATGCAATCTCTGGTTCCCGATGCTTTTCGTACTTTTTCTAACGGGCGCGCCGTCATGCAAGCCGGTGCTTTTCGGGAACAGGAAAAAGCTGAGGAGTTATTACAAATGCTCACTGCTAATGGTTTGAATGCCAGGATTGAAGAGATAAAATAATGAATTTGATGCAGCGAGTTTTGGAACCGGAGGTTATGGATTCCTGGGAAGAGGCCATCGAATACGATTCGATGGACTTTACTGAGGTTAATTCTGCTTTTGCGATGGGTGCGGCCGCCTTGGGGCCGGTTTTTGGAAACGTTTTGGATGCGGGCACTGGTACGGCGAGAATTCCCATTGCTCTTTGTGCAATACGTCCCCAGTGGCATTTGACTGGCATCGATTTGTCGGCGAATATGCTGAAAGTCGGGGGTGAAAATGTGGAAAAGGCTGGAGTGCGATCGCAAATTAGTCTTGAATTAATTGATGCCAAGGCAATGCCCTATCCTGACAATTATTTTGACATGGTGATTTCCAATAGCATTATCCATCATTTGCCAGATCCGTTGCCATTTTTTCAGGAAGTCCAGCGGGTGTTGAAACCAAAAGGAGCAATATTTTTGCGGGATTTATTGCGGCCGGAAACACCAGCAATCAGGGATAATTTAGTAGAGATGTATGCGGGAGATTGCAACGCCCATCAAAAGCAGTTATTCAGAGATTCCCTACAGGCGGCTTTTACTCTGGATGAAATTCAGACTATCATAAAAACTGCGGGTTTGGATGGCTTGAGAATTTATGAATCGTCAGACAGACACTGGACTGCTGAACGTGCTTGGTGCGAGTCTGAATAGACTGGGATTTGCTGCAATTTTTGAAAGCTAAGATGGTACAAGGGCGATCGCAATTGCGGTGCAGTCTAGAAACAAACCTCCACCCTAGCGGTAATCCGCTTGGTGGTGGGTAATTGACTCAACTTGTTTACCATCCCCAAGTTCCAGGCCCTCCTTTAAACGGGCCGACAATATCTTTAGTAATCCAGCCACCATAAAAAACGCCTTCTTGAGCTTGCACTAATTCTCCATCCACATAACAAGCATCCATCAAACCTGAATAAAAAGCCACATAATCCTTAATAGCCTCAAAGATATTGGTGGGATTTGGATAAAACCAAGCAGCATTCACGGCTTCCTTTTCTCCCACCTTCACTGTGTAATAGCCTGCTTGTCCTTTCCACTCGCACCAAGAACCCCGCGAAGTTTTTTGCAAATATTGCATTTCTATATCTTCGGGAGAGATATAGTAAAAAGGAGGGTGACTTGTCTCTAATACCCTTTGAGCGCGGTGGGTGTCGGCAAGGGTGACACCATTAAAAATTATCTTTACGTGTTTGGTCGATTCCTCCAGACGAGGCGGCCGTGGGTAATCCCAAACTGATTCTTGACCGGGACCTGGTTTAATTCGATCGATGTTCACTGCCACACTCTCCCTAATAAAACCACAATTTTTCTACTTAACATCATATTTATAATACTTAAAAAATACAAGATAAAAATTATAGTAGATAAAAATTCTCTTCACCACTGTGGTAGCTTAACTACAAACCATCAAGCTTTTTTAACAAAAATTTCCCAGGATGCAGAATTCTCAAAGCATTCGTCTGTTAGGAAAAATAAATATTTTACCTTGTGTGTTGAGTCTTGGGCCAAGGCTAGGGGGAACTACCATCTTTGACACCTTGAGAATTATCTGATAAGGTTATAGCGACTATCAACCATCTTTAACTAAAACCGAAAATTCATGCTCCTGTAGAGTTTGTATGAGTGCCAACCTATAGCACCTGTACTCAAGTCACCCGCGATCGCACTTTGAAAACTGAGCGGGCAGCCTCCAACAATTACATCTATGGAAATCCCCTTTAACATCACCCTGTTGATGGTCATGACCGTCACCTGTGGCATTAGCGCTCAAGTTCTGGCAGCTTACTTAAAAGTTCCAGCGATCGTCTTTTTGCTGTTGTTCGGTATTTTAGCAGGGCCAGACTGTCTGGGACTGCTACACCCAAATCTCCTCGGCAGTGGTTTGGAAGTTATGGTATCCCTTTCTGTAGCATTAATTTTGTTTGAAGGCGGCTTGAATTTGGAATTGCGAGATTTGGGTCGAATTTCCGGCAGTATCCGCAATTTAGTTACAGTAGGCACTTTAATTACCCTCATCGGCGGCGGAATGGCGGCCCACTGGCTGGGTGAATTTCCTTGGCCGATCGCCTTTTTATATGCTTCTCTAGTAGTTGTCACCGGTCCGACGGTCATCGGCCCTTTGCTCAAACAGGTTTCTGTTGATAAACAAGTCGCCGCTTTGCTGGAAGCCGAAGGAGTTTTAATCGATCCTGTCGGGGCAATTCTGGCAGTATTGGTACTGAATATTATTTTAAACGGCAATGCAGACTTGCTAGTTTTGTTCCGAGATTTAATCGTGCGGCTGGGAGTTGGTGCTGTCGTCGGAGTGGCGGGAGGTTGGCTGCTAGGATTCATTCTCAAGCGATCGAATTTTCTGTCAGAAGACCTCAAAAACCTAGTAGTATTAGCGGGCTTATGGGGATTCTTCGGATTAGCAGAGGAACTGCGCAGCGAATCAGGATTAATGGCAACGGTACTCTCCGGTATTGTCCTCAGAGCAGCTTCTGTTCCCGAAGAAAGGCTGCTGAGGAGGTTTAAAGGTCAACTCACAGTCCTTGCTATTTCGGTGCTGTTCGTGTTGCTGGCGGCAGATTTATCCCTCGCTAGTGTAGTTGCGCTCGGTTGGGGGAGTGTGTTCACAGTTTTAGCATTAATGTGGGTGGTGCGACCGATTAACATTTGGCTGTGCACCCTCAACAGTGGGCTGAATTGGCGACAAAAATTATTTGCTTGTTGGGTAGCGCCTAGGGGAATTGTCTCAGCTTCGATCGCATCTTTATTTGCCATTTTGCTAACCCAGCGGGGAATCAACGGCGGCGACTCCATTAAAGCCTTGGTATTTCTGACAATTATGATGACAGTTTTCCTACAAGGACTAACCGCCGGAGCTATGGCTCAAATATTAGGAGTCACCTCGAAATCCGCGACCGGTGCTGCCATTGTTGGGTCAAATTCTTTGAGTAGATTGATTGCTCGGTTATTTCAAGAACGCGGCGAATCTGTAGCAATTATAGACACTAACCCGGAAGCTTGTCAACAGGCAGAACGGGAAGGTTTACGAGTTTTTTTGAGCAGTGCTCTGGATCACAGTGTTTTGGAAGCCGCCGGACTGGAATCTATGGGAACTTTTTTGGCAATGACCAACAACGGTGAGGTAAACTTAGTGTTAGCTCAAAGAGCAGCAGAAGAGTTTGCACCACCAAGGGTTTTGGCAATTTTCCCCAAAGATCCGCAAGCTAACAGTGCTGTAAATAATCCCAAAATAAATCAAGCCTTCGTGTCCGATTTGTCCTTGAAGGATTGGAACGAATATTTGAACGACAAAGAGGTAAAATTGGGAGAAACGGAGTTAAAAACTACTGGATTGCAGTTTCAGTTAGATCACTTGCAGGCTCTAATTCGGGCCGGCGAGTTAGTGCCGCTGTTATTGGAAAGACAGGGATATTTGCAAGTAGTGTCGGCGGGGCAGATTTGGCAAGGAGGCGATCGAATAATTTATTTGTTACACGATCCTACACCGAAATTGTTAAAAAGATTGTCTGGTTCATCTCAGTCTCGGTTAACTTTGGAAAAGCATCCGGTAGTGGAAGAAGTGCCGATTCCTTCTCCTGTTTTAGATTCGATTGTAGAGCCAGGTATCGTGGAGAAACCAACGGAAATTTTACAACCACCAGTTTCTAAATAGTCCTAAATCAAGGGATGGTGTTGAATTGTTTCGGGCTTTTGGTCTCCGGCAATTACGGACCCCCGTAGTGCAACCCGATCTCATCAGTTCCGTAAACCCTAGCACTTGCCTGGTAAGAGGGGCGAAAGCTCAACTTCCCCCAGCCTCCGTGGTACTGTCTCAATTTTAGATTTGAGATAAAAATTGTTGCTAAAGTGCTAAGATTAACCTCTTGAGTTCAAAAACCCTTGCGGAAGAACCATTTAGCCTTCATCGGGCTGTTAAGAAGCCCACATCATAATCTGTACTCAGATTTGATGTGGGAGTATGTCACGCTGCTAATTTGTTTGCTAACAGTGCCTCATTTATGTGTGGCTGGTTAAACCTTTTGCTTGGGGAACATCTACTGCTATGGCTCGCGAGCCTATTTCTACCTGGTATTTTACCCTAGTTGTCGTTCACTTAGAAAACCGTTTTCTATTGGTACAAGAGCGCAAGTACGATCAGCAGTGGTATCTCCCGGCAGGACGAGTGGAACAAGGAGAGACATTGTTCGAGGCCGCTATGCGTAACACGGTCGAGGAAGCGGGCGTTTCTGTGATTATTGAGGGCATTCTCCGGGTAGAGCATACAGTCATGCCTAGAGGGAATGTCCGCTTGAGGGTGATTTTTGTGGCTCGTCCCGAAGACAAAACGCCTCCCAAGAGCAAGCCGGACGAATATACTTTGTGCGCTGGCTGGTATTCTCTGAAGGAATTAGACCAGTTGTCTCTGCGGGGAGAGGAAGTTCGGGAAATTTTTCAATATATGGCCAGTGGTGCTCCCATTTATCCCATTGATTTGCTCAGTATTGAGGGGGCACCTTTTAAGACTCATCGATATCGGTGGTAGGAAGAAGGCAGAAGGAAGAAGAACCTGCCCCAAGCGGGGAAGGAAGAAGAACCTCCCCCGTTGGGGGGAAATTCAGGAATAATGCTCATACAGCAAAGCTCTTTAGCCACCTGTATCTTAGGTGTAACCAAATTGGCAACGGCGGTCGATCGCCACCCTAACGGCTGTTTAATCAATTAATGGAGCAATTAATAGGTATGGAAGCGGTCGGTTGGCTAGCAGCGGCTGGCGATCGAGTAGCTTTGAGTGTAATAGTGCTATAATTACGGTTTTGAATTCCTAAATTTTTATTTTTTACCTGCTCCCATAAAAAAATAGCGTTAAACCATAACCCATAACCCATAACCAATTCCCAGTTGTCATGAATGACTCTTTCTCCCTAGTCAATACCCTCTCAGAACCGCTGCGCCAGCCATTTTGGTGGGCAGCCCTAGCTTCTATAGGTCTTCATGGAGTGCTCGGAGTTAACGCGCCTCGGATCTCAAATCTAATTTATGGTGGCAATTCATCAAAAAACTTGCCCGGTTCGGTTGGGTTCGTGGAGCTAACTCCAGCAGAGGTAGGACGACTGCCCCAAAGCATACCCCCACTCGCATCCAATGCGAAACCACCATTTTCGCTCGTCGCACCAGTTCCCCTACCACGCAACATCACCCCGCCCTTACCGCCAGCCCCGAACCCCATTAACTTACCAGCCCTCCCACCGGGAATGCCACCTCCGGGATTCTTTGCCCCTGCGCCTCCATCTCCTCTCCCTTCCTTAACTCCCCCCATACCTCCGACAACTTCATCTCCCACCATCAAAAATCCCGCTCCTCAAACCCCCGTAGCCATCCCGCCACAGCCTCCCAGCAATCTCATCCCCCCCCCATCCCTCGGTAATTTCTCTCCGATTACCCCGCCTCCACCACCATCGGACACCCAAACCCCCCAGCCTCCCGGAAGCCAGATGGATGAAGGGGAGTCTCTGGAAAAATTGCGAAATGCTCAGGGTAGACTGCCACTGTTTCCAGATGGAGCTGTAGTATACACCCCGCAATTCCCCATTAGAGGTACAAATTCGGAGTCTGGCAACTCACCACAATCGACTCAACAAGATCCAAATCAAGAAAATCAAGTCACAGAAAGTCCTGAAGAAAGAGCTAGGAGGCAACAATTTGAGCAGCAACAAAAACAGCTAGAACAGCAGGGAAATCCCGGACAAAACTCATCCAAGGATTCCGACAGAAATCTGGCTGCTGCAACTACATATATTGCCTTGTTTGAAAGATTCAAAAAAGCTTATCCTGACTTGGAAATGACTGGACCGACGCTTGTGAATGTCCCTTATCCCAAAACAGCTTGTTCGCAAAAACTGGAAGGGAAAGCAGTATTTGGTGCAGTTGTCAACCCCCAAGGGCTGCTGAGGGCAGAACCTCAAACCATTGCCCTGACGGGTTCCAATATTCTCGACGATGCTGCTAAATTTGCAATTATTAATCCTCAATTCATACTTCCACCAGCCAGCACGCACAAGCTTTATCAATTGGCTGTGGCATTTAAATATGATGAAAAGGTTTGCAGCGGTATTCCTGTAACTCCCTCGGCAGCCCCAGCAACGGGACCATTGCCCTCCCCAGATCCCACAGCCGCGCCCCCTAGTCCAGGGGGAGTGAAGCCGCAGTTTGAGAAGCCTCCACGGGACTCCAGCAAACCCAAACCAGGAGTCAAGCCATCGCCTTTACCTCAACCCCAGTCAACGGCTAAACCATCGCCTTCAGCTCAACCTAAACCAGAAGCGAAGCCATCGGCATCTCCCTCTCCTTCTTCTCAACTGAAACCAGGGGCTAGAGACTTAGTGTTACCTGAACCTGAGCCATTGCCTACAGAGTCACCGATTCCTGAACCGCAGCCAGTGCCTACAGAGTCACCGACTCCTAAACCTGTTGTTTCTCCGACTACGGAAGCGTCGCCGACAGCATCTCCATCTCCTGCTGCTTCTCCTGGGGCTGCACCGTCGCCGACTACGGAAGCGTCGCCGACAGCATCTCCATCTCCTGCTGCTTCTCCTTAGTTGCGGGGCGGGGATGGTTAGTTTCTCATCCTAAACATGGGTGATGGCAATCGCTTTTTTTGACTATTACCGATCGGCATTTGCCTCCTGTAATGGCTCAATTGTATTGCACTTTATACATTTGAAATAAATCGCCACTTTGTTTTTTTACTATCTTTGCACCGGCAGTTTTAATCAGTTTTTCCCAATCTTCAATTCCTTCTAAAAATACTTCCCCTGCTCGATAGGTTTCCAAAATTGCCCAATCTTCTGCTAAGGGAGCATTAGGGTTGAGGACATCAAACACGAAGTGACCTCCCGGCTTTAATACTCGCTTAACTTCTCCCATGACAATAGCCCAATAATCTTTGGGAAAATAGCAACTAAAGCCGGTGGCGATGCACAAATCGAATTGATCCTCTTCGTAATTTAGGCGATGAGCGGGGGCAAGTTCTACGCCTTTAAATAGTTTAGAATTGAGTTGAGGACCGCGGGCGTTTAAGGCGTCTCGTGCGGCGCTGCTGATTTCTTGGCCGTAAAAAAAGGCTTCCCAATCGCGCCAAGGGTAGATTAGAAAGCTGACTCCGCAGCCAATGTCTAAACAGCGCTGATTTTTTTGGGGTTTGGCAATTTGCCAAAAGGGAGAAACTGTTTTGGCTTGGAGGGTGCCGGCGATGGATTCCCGAAAAATCGGCATGGCTTCGACTTCTTCGGGGAAAGGGAAGGGTTCTCCTCGGTATTCGCGATCGAACCGGGAAGCAACTGGCGAGAGTAAAGGTTGCCAGCTATCTGATTTGTCCTTAGCAAACCAAGTTGGCTCTGGACTGGTGGCAAGGCGATCGGACTTTTTAGACATTCTTGAATTACACTCTTGGATAGAGATTTGTCGCGATACAAAGGTCGCGATTAATCATGAATTAGATTCCCCCTACCTTCATGTCGGGCTGTCTCTCACCTTTTGGAGGCTTTGAGGGCCTTTGTAAAGTTTTGGCGATAGGGCTTATTAAAAATTAATGCTGGCCATAGCAGGGCTAGCTTCAGGCGATTGGAAAAACTTCTGTCGAAGTTAGTGCGATCGAAACCCTTCCAAAATTTCCAAATACCTGCACCGTAAGCGATCAGTAATGCCAAGCTAATTAAGTTACTCATCAACAAAATGGGTTTGAAACCCCGTCCTGTGAGGACGGCTTTTCCACAATTTAACACATCTCACGAGATCGGTATATGAGTTAACCAGCCTTTAAGTAGCGATTCTATCGGACTCCCGAACCAGAAACCTCGATCGCCCCGATGATAGGCTGTACTCGCCTGGTCTACAACGGTGGCTGGAGAGTTCCGACAGAGGCTTGGTACAAAGACAAGCAACGAGTGGCTACAACGATATTTCAGCTATATTGACTCTTTGGAATCAGAACCCGGAACTCGAATTCCTCCTAGGCGCTTCTATCTTGTAGATATCAAAAAAATCCGATCGATCATCAATTATCAAAATAATAATTAAAAATTTTAATGAGTATATAATACTACTAAGTTGCCAAATTGTTTGATTTACAATTCACAAACAACTCATAGCTTTTTGTAAAGCTTCTGGTACAGTACGGCTGACCTCTAACTGGTTGAATACTGTAATGAGGGAGGTTTTAAAAGCTCGTGAAAAGGTTAAATGTTATATAATCCTACCAAAGGGGTTAAAAGGCTGGGGAAGGTACACGCTAAAGTTTCCAATATCCGTACAGAAATCAAGTTGATGTCAATCTTATGTAGCAGACTCACGGATAATTAATTAAGACGTGATAGCTGAGGGCTGACCAAACAATTTTAAGTTTGAGATTTTTGAGTTAAAAATGACTAGGAGTGCTTTTTAAGCAAGGAGGATTTTATGCGTGCAGTGCTGATGGCTGGGGGGTCGGGAACGAGGCTCAGACCTCTGACGTGCGATTTGCCAAAACCGATGGTGCCTATTCTTAATCGCCCGATCGCACAACACATTATCAATTTGCTAAAAAGACATCAGATTAGGGAAATTATTGCGACGCTGCACTATCTTCCTGATGTCATGCGCGAATACTTTGGAGACGGCAGTGAATTTGGCGTACAAATGACTTACGCTGTGGAAGAAGACCAGCCCCTGGGTACCGCAGGGTGTGTCAAAAATATTGCCGAATTGCTCGATCGCACTTTTATCGTGATTAGTGGCGATAGTATCACAGATTTAGACTTGACGGCTGCTGTGCAATTTCACCGCAGCCAGAAATCCAAAGCTACGTTAATTTTAACTCGCGTTCCCAACCCCATGGAATTCGGAGTGGTGATTACTGACGAAAATCACCGGATCAATCGCTTTCTGGAAAAACCTTCTAGTAGCGAAATTTTCTCCGATACTGTGAATACCGGCACTTACATTTTAGAGCCGGAAGTCTTGGATTACCTGCCGCTGGATGTGGAATCTGATTTCTCGAAAGACTTGTTTCCGCTGTTGCTAGAAAAAGGTGAGCCGATGTACGGTTACATCGCTGAGGGTTACTGGTGCGATGTCGGCCAGTTAGATGTCTACCGGGAAGCTCAGTATGACGCGCTGCGGGGAAAGGTGAAATTGGATTTGAGCTACTACGACCAAGTGCGATCGGGATTGTGGGTAGGTCAGAATACTTTTATTGACGATAGTGCGATCGTGGAAGTACCCGCGATGATCGGCAACAATTGTCGCATCGGAGCTAGAGTCAAAATCGAAGCCGGTTCGGTGATTGGAGATAACGTAACTGTGGGGGCCGATGCCAACCTCAAGCGTCCCATCGTGTGGAACGGAGCAATTATCGGCGAAGATGCTCATCTCAGGGCCTGTGTGATTTGCAGGAGCACTCGCGTAGACAGGCGGGCTCACGTATTAGAAGGGGCTGTGGTCGGTTCCATGTCCATAGTCGGAGAAGAAGCCCAAGTGGGACCGAGCGTTCGCGTCTGGCCTAGTAAAAATATTGAATCCGGCGCTTTGTTAAATAGCAATTTAATTTGGGGAGAACAAGCTAAGCGGAATTTATTTGGTCAACGGGGGGTTCAAGGACTAGCCAATGTAGATATTACCCCGGAATTTGCGGTGAAATTGGGCGCTGCTTATGGTTCTACTTTGAAACCAGGTTCTTCGGTATCGGTGTCTAGGGATCAGCGGAGCATTTCCCGGATGGTTTCGAGGTCTTTGATTGCTGGTTTAATGTCGGTGGGAATTAGTGTGGTCAATTTGGAATCCACAGCAATTCCGATCGCGCGCACGGTTTCCTGTACTCTGTCAGTGGCTGGTGGGATTCACGTTCGGATTTCGCCCGATCGATCGGACCACATTTTAATTGAATTTTTCGATACCAAAGGTATCAATATTACCAAAGCGGCGGAGAAGAAAATCGAGGGCGCTTACTTTAAAGAAGATTTACGGCGGGCTCTGATTCCTGAAATTGGGGAGATGTCGTACTTTAACCAATCTCTGGAGGTTTACTCCCGCACCTTTGAGCGGCAAATGAATGTAGAAGCCATTCGCTACAGTAATTCTAAGGTAGTTATCGATTACGTCTATGCAGTTTCGGGGGCAATTTTGCCACAAATGCTCGCCAAATTTGGTTGCGATGCGGTGGTACTTAATGCCAGTCTTAAACAAAGTTCTCTGAGCAATGGCGAACGGGAATATTTGCTTGACCAACTCGGTCGGGTGGTGAAAGCACTCAGCGCTAATTTTGGGGTACAGGTGTCGGCCAATGGCGAACAGTTAATTTTGGTAGATGAGTCTGGGATAGCGATTCGTGGGGAAATGTTGACGGCGTTGATGGTAAATTTGATGCTGACTTCGCATCCAAAAGGTACAGTGGTAGTACCGGTCAATGCTTCTTCTGCGGTAGAGGCGATCGCCCGTCGCTATCAAAGTAAAGTAATCCGCACTAAAGCGAATCCCACTGCTTTGATGGAAGCTGCTAACAGGAATCCCAACGTGGTTTTGGGTGGCAGTGGAAATATGGGTTTTATTTTCCCCCAATTGCATCCTGGATTTGACGGAATGTTCTGTATTGCTAAAGTGATAGAAATGATGACGATTCAGGAGCGATCGCTAGGACAGATTAAGGCAGAACTTCCTCGCGTCACTCATCGTAGTTACAGCGTCCGCTGTCCTTGGACTGTCAAGGGTTCTCTGATGCGATATTTAGTAGAAACTCATTCCCCAGATAGTTTAGAATTAGTAGATGGAGTGAAAATATTTAACTCCAGCGATGACAATTGGGTATTAGTTTTGCCCGATGCTAGCGAACCGACAGTCCATATTTTTGCTAACAGTGAAGACCGAGATTGGGTATCTGAAACTTTGAAGGAGTACCGCAGCCTAGTTCAGGATTTTGTTAGCCAAACTGAGGCGGCTGTTCGCAAAGATAAATTTGGTAATGGGTAATTGGTAAGGGGGAATTGGTAATTGGGAATTGGTAATGCAAAAGTGAAAAGATAAAATGCGTTATTTTAAGTTTTACCTTTTTACTTGAAAGTCAATGCCCAATGCCCAATGCCCAATGCCCAATTCCCAATGCCCAATCCCCAATTCCCAATTCCCAATTCCCAATTCCCAATTAAGTTATGAATAGCTGCATTTTGTTGGTGGAAATAATTCAAGAACCACAACTCCGTTTTACTGCTGAAAATCAACTTCAGATCGCTGAAATGCTAGTGGAGTTTCCAGGTCCAAAACCTGAAGATCCGCCCGAACGTTTGAAGGTGATAGGATGGGGAAATTTTGCCGTGGAAATCCATGAAAAATATCATGAAGGCGATCGCGTGATTATTGAAGGCCGACTCAACATGAATACAATGGAAAGAGATGGTATCAAAGAAAAGCGAGCCGAACTGACAGCTCAAAAAATTTACAGTCTCGGTGCGAATGCGATGAACTCGGATCTCGCCCCTAGAACCGCCCCGGAACCAGCTCAAATTCGTGACAGCGCGCCTCAGACCGTGGCTAGCAATGTGGTACCTTTAGGCTCGCGAAACCGCAGTTCTAGCAACGCTCCTGGACCTGCTAATCGCACTTCTAGCTCTGATTGGAACTCCCATCAGTCTCCAAATTCTGAGTCTGATCGCTCGTCGGGTTCCTCTAACGAAGCTGACAATCCCGATTACGATCCAATTCCGTTTTAAGAAATAAAGTGCGTCACTGGATCTATCGGCCGATAGATCCAGTGACGCATTTTAATTTAAGGGCGATCGCAAAACTCTTAGGACGTATTTTTACATTGGTCTTGCTTCTGTCTCTGGTTAGAGAAGCCAGCGATCCCGTATTAGATCGCTAATTCTCTCAGTTATATCGTTTCTGGTTGCATCGGAATGATTTAACCGCAGAGAACACAGAGGACACAGAGGGAGAAAATAGAGATATTAATAATTCAGATGCTACCGGACTTGATATAACTCAGTGTCTCAAGTTGAGAGTCACGAGGGTTTTTGATTTAAATATATTAGACATCTGGCATAAATTCCACCCCAAATACTTCTGCAAACTCCGCCACCACGATCGCCCGAACGCGATCGACCTCAATTCCAGGAATAAACTGCTCCAAACTCCCCACAGGTCGATCGGGAATCCCGCAAGGTACAATTTGCCCAAAACCAGCCAAATCCGGGCAAACATTTAAAGCAAAACCGTGCATAGTAATCCAGCGACTAACCTTAATCCCGATCGCAGCTACTTTGCACCCATCAACCCAAACCCCAGTCATCCCCGGCACCCGCGCCCCCGAAAGCCCCAAAACAGCCAGCACCCTCAGCAGCACCTCCTCCAACTGTCGCAAATACCAGTGCAAATCCTGCTGGTGACGGCGCAAATTCAAAATCGGATAGCCCACCAACTGACCTGGACAATGGTAAGTCACCTCACCGCCTCGCTCGACTCGGTGCAATTCCGGCGCAGTTTCGCCGTCAAATTTCAGAAATTCCAATTTCGCCCCCTGTCCCAAGGTGTACACAGGCGGATGTTCCAGCAAAATCAGCACATCCGGCAAATCTGGATTATCGCGACGCTCTTGCACCAGTTGTTGCTGAGCTTCCCAAGCTTGGGAGTAGGGTACTTGTCCCCAGTCAAGGAGCAAGCAGGATTGAGAATGTAGATGTTGAGGAAAAGAAGGGAAAATCATGAAAAAAATCAAGAGTGTTTTTACTGAAAATTTACCTAGTTAAAATTAAGAATTGTCAACAGATTAAAAAGATTTTCAAGATGAGTGTTTTGTAGAATACAAAGTGCTATTGTATGAACTATACCCACGTTAGAGAAGGGAGGGAGCTCTATGAAGCTTGTTATCCAGGGTAAAAATATAGAAATCACCGATGCGATTCGCGAGTACGTCAATCAAAAAGTGGAAAAGGCGGTTAGCCATTTTCAAAGTTTGACTACGGAAGTGGATATACATCTGTCGGTGGCTCGTAACCCCAGGATTAATCCTAAGCAGACTGCTGAGGTGACAATTTATGCTAATGGCAGCGTAATTCGGGCTGAAGAAAGCACGGAAAGCCTTTATGCCAGTATAGATTTAGTTGCCGACAAAATAGCTCGCCAACTGCGGAAATTTAAGGAAAAACGTCAGGACAACAAAACCACTACCAACGCTAAAACCGTAGCTGTGGTGGATGAACTTCCTGTGGTTGTGGATTTGATAGGCGATCGCACTCCCGAACTTCCAGCCGAGGTGGTACGGACTAAGTATTTTGCCATGCCTCCGATGACTGTGCAAGAAGCTTTAGAACAATTGCAGATTATCGACCACGATTTTTATATGTTCCGCAATGCCGAAACTAACGAAATCAACGTGCTCTACGAACGCAAGAGTCACGGTGGCTATGGAGTAATCCAGCCTCGGAATGCCAACGGTCATACTAATGGTAAAAATGGCAAAACTGCCCACAACGCTGCACATGAAAAATCCGGCGCTGCGAAAGGTTAGATAATTGCTATCACCAAAGAGAGGACTCAACTCCTCTCTTTGTCTTACTCTACCTCTTCTCTTCCTCTGTGTTCTCTGCGCTCTCTGCGGTTAAATCATTCCGATCCAATCATATCTAACTTTTAATACCTTCCAAAGTTTTGAGAGACTCTGCAACGTGGGCCTTAAAATCCAACATCGAGTCAAAAATATGCTTGACAACACCTTGTTGATCAATCACATAAGTTACTCGACCGGGCATAATCCATAGTGTAGCAGGAACGCCATATAATTGCCGAACTTTGTTACCAGTATCGCTCAACAACGTAAAAGGTAACTGATATTTAGTAGCGAATTTCTGGTGAGACTGCTGGGAATCATCGCTAATCCCAATTACTTCTGCACCTGCGTCTTTGAATACTTCATAGCTATCACGAAAAGCGCAAGCTTCTGCTGTGCATCCGGGTGTGTCGTCTTTGGGATAGAAGTAGACGATGACATTTTTTTTGCCTTTAAAATCTTTGAGGCTGACGGATGAACCAGTTTGAGATGATAAAGTGAAATCCGGTGCGATGTCTCCTACTTTGACTGTCATATTTGTTTAAGTGAGTTTTTCGTTTGTTGATTATTATAGCAATCCTAAATCATTTGTGAATTTCTTACTCCCTCCCCTTAGTAAGGGGAGGGTTGGGGTGGGGTGAAAATATTTACCACTAATTTAAGATTGCTACATACATTAGTTAGTGGCAGAGGATTTTCAACCGCATATTAACGCAGATGAGTTAATTTGGATCTTTTGATAAAATCAAGTTGAGCACATTTAACTCGTTGGAGCTCATCAGATACTTATCTGTGAACATCTTGGATCGACTTTGCTCTAAACTGTAGCTTCTAAACACAATAAATGGAAAGTCTTTGTATTTGTGCCCGATCGGCATTACACTATCTATTGGGTAGATTGCTCTCATATAAGCCGACAAAATATCCCGAAACTGCCTGTCTTCCGGTTCTTCCAGCCCGCTGTCAGCAAAATACTCCTGCATTTCCTCCCCGCTGACAAAAGCAAACAGCGGTATGGCATAATAGCGATCGAACTGTTGACTAAGCTGTTCAAAATACTGAGTTTTCTCGACATCGCTGTTGAGAAATTGCAAAAGCTCGATCGCACTTCCTCTTATAGCCGATCGTACATTCTCCGGGGACGACTCGCTATCCCTAATTTGATACATTTTGTGCAACAACCGATTATCTACACATTTCTGAATTTGCTCGCGTAGCCGCATCTGGTATTTTTCCAGCAAATTTTTATTAGCCAGAGGCACTACCAACAAACTACCACAAACATGACCAATCTCTAAATTATCATAACTCAGCAAACCAGCAAGAGGATTGCACTTTTCCAAAAACTTCTTGTTAAAATCATCCCGCATTTGCAGGTAAGAATCGCCCTTGTGACGCGAGTTATCAGAATTTTTCAAAACAAACTCCCCACGCCCCAAAAGCTCTTCTAGACTCGTATAAACCTCCTTGAGCAAACTATTTCCTCTGATGCTTTCGCTCTTTAGCGTTTTAATTAGAGAAGCCATCTTGTTACTAAAAGTATCTCCCACTGCGGAAACCGACTTACCGCCAATCGGAATCATCAAAAACTTGTCCCTACCTAAATTCCCGTATCCGACAATTCGCGTCATCACCGCCGTCTTCAGAATTAGCAGTAAATTCAACAAACTCAACTTACTTTCTTGTAGGGAAAGTTCCGCATCATCAGCGTAATAAACTGCTGTATCAGATACATAAAAAACCAACTCCTTGTCTTCACCATCAAGAGTTTTCCCCTGTTTATCTTCGCCGCGCCCCCGATAAATCACCTGTATCACTTCCATCAGATTTTTCTCAATCTGGAAGCGGGGAATATCCACTAAAATATGCTTAGTTTTCGGGAAAGATAAGCCACGACTTCCCGATGCTGTCATAAAGATTACTTTAGCTGTATCTTTGCACTCTTGTATTTTTGCTTTCTCCTCTTCCGAGATATTCGCATGAATTTCTAGATAATCTTTGAACTGATTAAATTCTCGTTCTTTTTGAATTTTCTCAATCAATTCTGCCAATCTCTGTTTGCTTTGAATATAGACTATAATTTGTTCGACACCAGCTTGGGCTAATCGCTGATTGATATCCTGAATTATTTCTGATTGTACCCGGCTTACTAAATTACTATTCTCCTTTAAAGACGCATTTTCATTGTATTTAACAGTTTCTACAAATACGTTGTAAGTTATTTCTAAACTGCGGGCGGGATAGGAATTCGCATTAATCACCGTTGCGGCTAGATTATTAAATTTAAAAGGAGTGACTTGTAAAGGTTCAATTACATCCGAATTTTTAGGTAACTTCTTGAAATAGATTTTATCTGGTTCTGGAGATGTATTTTTAAGGTGTTGTTTAATCACATCAGGGTCAACAATCGAAGCATCTGCTACAATAATTTTAGTATTAAAACCGTGTTTTGCCTCGTGCAATTGATGTTTTTTGACAATCTTAGAAATGCCCGCTAAAAACTCAACCCCACCGTCATCTCCCGTAATTTCATCTATCATAATGAAAATATGTTTGATGCGGCTGGATATTTCTTGCATCTTAGCGGGAATGACTAACTTTTCTCGTTTGTTATAAGTGTCTTGAAATATCTGTTCTAAATAATCAAGGGTACTTTGTCTATTTTCTTTCATCCTTAAAGATTGGATGGAAACCGTAGCGACAATATTATTAGAAGTTTTACAATTAATCAGGCTATAAATCCCATTGCAAATACTATTTAGCACTCCCATAGTTTTGAGGCTAGCTGGTTCAATTACGGTTTCATTCTTTCTGGCAATTTCTCGCTGGTGGTATTCTTTTACCTGAACTTCGGGATTGTCTTTAAGAAAATTAACCGTTTTTTGTTCAAAGTTTTTATCATGACTATTCGAGATATACTTGACTGTGCGCTTTCCCGAATAGCTGGCGATAATATCGGAGTTTGTGTTAATACAGAATAGCCGATTATCGCACAGCAAACCAGTATTCTTATCTTTGAATTTTTCGATGATATCTAAGTTTACTTGCTTGCGGGGACTGACATATAAAAATAGGAAGCCGTCATCGATATGGCTTTTGAGGAAATTTGCGATCGCAGTTGTTTTCCCAATTCCCGGATTACCTGTCAAAAAGATATAAGTTTCATCAGATTGCAGCGCTTTCACAATTAATTTAGCATGAGCATTTCTCAAATGCAAACCACGCTCAATTTGCAATTCATCTGCCAGTTTATCTGATATGATATCAATAGAATTAACAAAATTGTCTATTCGTTCAGGATGACATACAGGTTTAGTAAGATTTTTCTCAATTCCTAACAGAGAATCGACAAACTTTCGCCCTTCTTGAAAACTGCGAGCCGCGTTGAGTTCGATTACACCTAAAACTTCGCTGCGAGAGTCGCTAATTTCTTTTTTGGTAGGTTCTTTTTTGTAAATTTCGGCGCAAGTTGCTAAGAGCTTGAGTTTGTCCTGGCGTAGGGAAATTGTGCTAATATTGCGATCGGCATAACCCACCACATTAAACAAAACCTCAGCATCTTTTCCAAGGATACCTGTTTGTTGCAGAAATCCATAGAAACTGTGAGCATAGCTACCAGCCTGAATTAACTTAACGCTTTCCTTATCCTTGTACTTAAAAGCGGTGAAATAGCCTTTCAAATCCTCCGAAAAATCCACACCCAAAGTGCTGGTATCCATCCGCAGATTAGAAAACACACTTTTGGAGCGCAAATAGCTAATTTCTTTTAGCAAATACTTCCGAATCACCTCTATTTCGTTGAGATTATCGACTTTTTCCGAAGTCAACGGAGGAGTAAACGCAGATAAATCAACGCACAGAATTCTAAAATCATTCTCATACTGTAACAACATCAGAGTATCAGCTTGCAAAAACTCACCCGTTTTCTTGTTGTAGCGCCGGATGTAGGAGTTAATTTCATCATCAGATAAACTACGTTTTGCAGTTTTGAACTGAGATAATAGCTGTTTAAATACTTTTTTTTCATCCCTTTCATAGGTTCTGATACTGTTATCATTACTAAAATTGCACTGACAATAGACAATTTCCAACCTGTGCAAATTCCAGCCAGTAGATTTGACGTACTCCCGAAAAAAATTCAACCCACCAAGAAAGCCTTTTTGGACAAAAAACAAACTCCATTTTTCCGCGATTTCAGTATCTAAACTAGCCAACAAGTTAGCTTCTCTAATCATTTCCGCCATCATGTTTGGCAATTTGAGCTGCTGCAAATCCAGACGGTAAGAATCTCCGAAATTATGAGCTAGCTTTTCCTTTTGAATATATGCCAAAATCCCAATATTGAATCCAACCTCAAACAGTCGTCCAAAATCTGCACTGATCATGATTGCGTACCTCCATCACCGACATTCAAGACTTCTCTTACCTTATTCAAAAATGCCAGCGAGTTAAATTCTGCATTCCCACCCGCATGATTAAATATAGATAAAGCACCAACAGAATCATCGCCAATAATCCGCTCATAGGGGTCAAGTTTCAAACTAATATTGTGTTGAGCTTCATACCTGGAGAAGTGGAAAAGTGTGAGATAATGCAGCAAAGTATCTTTGATTTCACCATCATAAATCAAATCTTGGTGAAGGTCTTGGTCATCGAGAATTCCATCGTATATATGCAATAGTGTCGAGTAGGAAATCACACCGTTGTAAAAATTTTTTTCTCCGGGCTGCTTGACTTTAATCCCGTTAAACAAGTTAAAAAACATTACAGCTTGCTGATTACCTTTTGCAGACAAGCTTTCCAGCTCCATTGCATCCTGAATGTAAAAAGATTTGCCTTTGTCGCCTAGGAAACTACGGACAAAGTATTTATCAAAAAACATCGGATAAATTTTGATATCTCGCCGCTCTCCCTTCAAAGTTCTGAGCAATTTTTTTGACATGAAAGACATTTCCTCATCTTCCTCAGTCTTGGTAATGTGCAGCGTGCTCATGTAAGGTGCTTGGGAAATATATGCGAAATTCCGATATCCTTGCTGATAAAGCTGACTCATGACATCTTCAAGAATTACAGGTTCAGTATAAAGGCGACTCACACTGTAATTTTCTGATAAAGTTTTCAGCATTTCGACTTGAATTGTGGTGTCATCTAGGCGGTTAATTCCGACAACTTCTCCGATTAAGTTGGCTTGTCTTTGGAAACGGTTTTGATTACCTCTTTTTGCATCGCTATCCCGACTGGATACGACAATAATTGCTAACTTATCTAACTCTGGAGATAGCTGCACATTGTCGAAGCGAAACTTTTTAGGAACGATGGAATACATGGAACTCAAACCGTTACGGACACGGAAAGTATCAACTCTGTCTCTAATCCGAAATCCTTGAGAAGTTGAGCGGTGTTTTTCACTCAAAATATGAGATAATGTTTTAGAAATTTTCGCCATAAATTCTTCTGACGGGGAAGGGTTTTTATGGTCGCCTTCATGGAGCCTCGCCATCGGAATAAATAAGTTTTCTCCCGTATTTTCTAGTAGTATTTTCAAACAGATATAAGAGAGCAACAACATGGTAAACTTATAGACAAAAGCTGCCGCACGTTGTAAACCTTTGTCACCGCTATCTAGTCGTTTGTCGTGGTAGGGAAACAAAACTAATTTGGTCTGAAAATACTTCTCGTAAATTTCTCTAGAACGATCGGCTTTAGGTGCAGAAAGTATGGGCAAAACATCGACACCTTCGATATTATATTCCATGCTGAAAGTTTGGCGTTCATCAGTAGGAAAATAGCGGACATCTTCTATGGTAATATTAACTGGTAGCTGGCAGATGGCTGTTTCGCTGATAGTAGCTGGTTCGACTGCAATATAATGGAGTGTCTGCTTGTATTTTCGCTCCATAATGTCATTGAAAAATTTACCAGTCGTCAAAATATTGTCAATGTCTTCTAACAGACCCATTTTGAGGTTTACGTGTCTTGTTTCTGTTCGACTGGGCAAAATTGTCTGCCGTTCCAGAAAGCCTTTCAGCATTTTTTTAAGATGGCTGATTTTGTGCTTAATATTAAACTTCTTAAACCCTTCGATGAAGTTGCGAAATAGCTCTCTTTTCGCCTCGTCATCAGAACCTTGTAGGACTGGTAATACTCTTTGTTCAAAAATTGCGATCGGGTGATGATTGAGTTCAGATTCAGCGTCGTAGTTTTGTGCTAGTGGGTTATGGCGAGAAGCAAACACAAAATAGTACAGTAATGCGATTCTTAACACCTTACGGGCGAAGGTTTCGGTAACTGAATCTATGGAATCTTCCCCAATAGCTGCTTGGTGTTCTTCACTGTCTGGATTTAGTAGATTTAGATAATATTCAAATACCTCCTTTCCACCTAACGATTGAACGGGGTTGTTAAATTTGACTTTAAGACCAAAAATAAATTTACGTTCGCTTTGAGGGGTGTCGGTACTTTCTCCCAAGTAACCTGCTACAATTGGGATAATTGGCAGTGCATCTAAAACTTCTGCTCTGGCAAAAATCTCTCTGTAATTAAATCGAAATCCTGCATAATTTACTTCGTAATCGCCATCGGCTTTACTGCTATCGTTGATATATTTTTCGAGCAATCTGAGACGACGAATCAAGTCTTCTAAATAGATAATCCCAACACTATCTGTGCTGCTAGCGCGGATGTGTTCGAGCAGATACTCTAAATAAGTAATTTTTGCTTCTTTGTTAATTTTCCCCAGGGTTTCTTTGTCTACCAGTCGGATCAATTTGTGAAAATCAGAGTCTTGATTTTTAACCATCTCATCAAGGCGATGATTAAGTTCTTGTCTATCGTCGCTAGTATCGGCATTTTCCCTGATATAATTTTCTAAACCCTCTTTTAGCTGTTGTTCAAAAATATCAGTATTTCGCACAGCAATTGTCAATTTATGTAGCTTTAAAGTGGCGTGGCTACGAGAATTAAGGGGTTGCAGAGTTAGCTTTTCTTTTTCTAAAGAAGTGTGGCGTTTGCCAAAATCGTATTTAAAACCTAACTGTTGACAGTTTCCCCGAAAAGACGGTGAATTCAAAGGAGTAATCAAGCTAGCGACAAACTTTTCTATAGCAGCATTTTGTGGTAATTTAGATTCTAAGTGTTGTCGTAAACACTCTTTTATCTGCCTGACTTTATCGCCAAAATGCTCCTCAACTTGGGGCGGAAAATTGACTGTGGCACAATCTGCTTGACGTTCAAAAGAACCCAAGGGTTTCCGAATTTCTATTTGTGCAACGTCAGCCGCCATGGTGTCAATATCGATAATTAGACGACGGCGGTCATCTGATATTTTAAACGGATTTTGCCCCTGCAAAACTTCTAAAATCTTGTCCAGCAAATCGCCATAGTCTACTGGAACTAAGTCGCTGTTATCCAATCTTAAGATGTTCACCCTGTTATCCCCTTCAAAAAGCTTGAATCCACTCTTTTACGTCGTATTCAGTCCAAACCTGATTCACCCAATAGGGATCGGCTTCAACCAATTGTCGCACAGCCGCCTCATCTTCTGCTTCGTAAATTGCAAAAACTTTGGTTAAATCTTTGGTAGGTCCGATCGTACTTAATATACCCGATTCCTTCTGCTTAGCCAATCCCGCTAAATGAGCCTCTCGAAACGGAGCACGTTTTTCTAGGACATCTTCGCAGTAACTTCCCCACATCACATATTTAGTCATATTTGTCAACCTCTTGAACCATCTAAATTTCAGGCTGTTTATCCACAATCAATGCGATCGCCATTTTCATAATATCATCTCGGTTCACCATCTTGGCAATTTCTTCGACATCATAGATTCCTTCAAAAGCTTCTAAAGCCGCCGACTTCAACGCAGATTCATAGGCATCCTCCAAAGTCTCGACTAATTCCTCTTCCGTGAGATAAGTGCCTTTTACTTTATTTCGCTTGTTGGTGCGTTGAATTTGCTTAACTGAATTAAAAATCGAAGTTTCCCAAGACTTAGTAGTACGGTTTTCAGCAACTTTTTTAATCAGATGCAGTAGCACAATAATGCCATAACTGAAAATTTTGTTAAGCTTGTCGGACTTACTCATTTCTTCTAATTCTTCCACCAACACTAGAGCCTCCGCAACCTTACCTCGATGTAGCAACTCCTTCAACTCCATTAATTCTTCCATAAAATTTCATGTTGTTATCATTTAATATATTATACTAAAGTCCGGCGGTTGGAAACCGCGCCTACACAAACAAAACCCACCTCCGTGGGTTATAATATTGTTAAATTCATAGAGGAGAAAACTATGACTTTATTAGACATTCGCCTGTTGACGGTTCAAGAATATCACCGCATGGCAGAAATTGGGATTCTTGACGCAGATGAACGAGTAGAATTACTGGCTGGACAGATAGTAAAGAAGGCTGCCAAAAGTCCACCACACTGTGCAGCAGTGAAACGTACAGAGAATTTAGTGAATAACCGTTTGGGAAATCGAGTTTTGGTGCGACTACAAGATCCTGTTCGGTTAAATGATAACTCGGAACCGGAACCTGATATTGCTTTACTTGTGCGAGATCCACTTTACTATGAAGACCATCATCCAACTCCTTCTGAAATTTATCTGATTATTGAGGTTGCTGATACTACGCTGAGGACAGATTTGGGGATAAAAGCAAATCTTTATGCCCGATCGCAAATTGCAGATTATTGGGTATTAGATGTTAATAATCGCCAACTTCACGTATTGCGAGAACCGAGTCAGGATGGTTATCAAAGTATAGCAGTTCTTGGGGATGATGCGAGTATTTCTCCTCTGCAATTTCCTGATATTTCTTTTGCTGTGCGAGATATGTTGCGGCCATTGATAACAGTTTAACGCTCTTTCCCTGAGTCCGGTAATCCGGCAGCCCCGCAGTCCGACAGTCCGACAGGGGTTGAAACCCCTGTCTCAAAGCTGAAGTCCTCTCAAGAGGACTGAATAGTTTATTAGTTAGGGCTTATGCAATCTCGACGACTTTGTTGCAAGGATTTGAGATTCTTAACTTCGCTCAGAATGACAAATTTACCTTGTAACGTGTAAGTTCTGTTAGTCCTCTTTAGAGGACTTTAGCTATTAGCCGGGGAATTGATTCCCCGGCGGCCTCATTGGTGACTGATGACCTATTTTAGCTTCTCAAACTAACGCCGAACTTCTCGACTAAAACATCGCGCACTTTTTGTTGTGCTGGTTCGACATCGGTTTCGCTCAAAGTTCGATCGCCCGATCGATAAATTAACCGAAATGCTAAACTACGTTGTCCCGCCGGCACGTTGTCACCACGGTATTCGTCGAACAATTCTACCGAATCCAGTAAGTTGCCGGCGGCTTTTTTCATGGCGCTTTGCATATCGACAACGGGAACTTCAATGGGTGCGAAAAATGCAATGTCTCTGTCAGAAGCGGGGAAACTCGAATAACTGGTGAATTTGCTAGGGGCATTGTGCGATCGCTCCAAATTAGCTACTAGCACTGCTAAATCTAATTGAAACACATAAACCTGCTCTGGCAAATCTTTTTCTTGCTGCAATTGCGGGTGTAACTGTCCAAAAATGCCTAAATGTTTCCCGTTTAAGGATAACGCAGCCGTGCGCCCTGGATGCAAGCGAGAATTAGAGGAATCACTAGCATATTCCACTACCAAACCCAACTGTTGAAAGGCACTTTCCAAAATACCTTTAGCCTCAAACCAAGTCAAAGGGCGATCGCGCCCGGATTGCTGCCATTTCCACACAGTTGGGTCGCCTCCAATAATCCCCGCAACTGCGTCTGCTTCCTTCATGGCATCCCCTTCTTTCCAGAAAATGCGACCGACTTCAAAACCGTTGAGTGCGCCGTTTCCTTGCTCCAAATTGTAGGCGAAAGCATCTATCAAACCCGACAACATTTCTGTCCGTAAAGCTGAATACTCGACAAACAGGGGATTTGCTAAAACCACCTGATCTTCTCCCTCAGTTTTCACTAAAGAATAGTGCATCAATTCTGTCAAACCGGCCGCCCGAAAAGCCGATCGCACATTCCGCATCGCCGCGTATTCTGGTGACAGATAACCTGGTTCCGTTTTGCTGGGTAAAGTCTCGCAGAAATTGTCGTAGCCGTGAAGTCTGGCAACTTCTTCAATTAAATCAATTTCTCTTTCTAAATCCCGGTAGCGGTAAGGTGGAACTGCCACTGTAAATACCCGTTCTTTCTGTGCCGGAACCACTTCGCATCCCAAGGCTGTAAGAATGTTCTTTACTTCTTGCGGTTCCAAATATTCCGAACCGCCTGTTTCGCCTCTTTTCAATTTGCCTAAAACTAGATTTACGCGGTCTAAACGCAATTCTAGAGTCCGCGAAAAACTCAAATCATCGCCACCAGAACTAGCCGTTTTTTGTACTGTGGCAACGCCTCCCGCTAACTCCAAAATTAGGGCAACAGCGCGGTTGCAAGCTGTCGCCAAGGCTGCTTGATTCACTCCCCGTTCGTAGCGGATCGAAGACTCACTTCGCAGGCCTTGAGCGCGCGATGAACGGCGAATTGTGGCTTGGTCAAAAATTGCTGCTTCTAAGATTAAGTTTTGGGTGCCGTCATGCACTTCTGTTTCTTCACCACCCATGACACCAGCTAAAGCTACGGGTTTGTCGCTAGCAGTAATTAGCAGATTTTGCGATCGCAAATTGCGGTTTTGTCCATCCAAGGTTTTGAAGGATTCGCCTGGTTTTGCCAACCGGACACCGATGTTGATATCTGGAGTGCCGGTAAAGGATTGCAGGCGATCGCGATCGAAAGCGTGCAACGGCTGACCCCATTCCAATAAAATGTAATTAGTGACGTCAACCACATTATTAATCGGCCGCACTCCCGCCGCCTGCAACCGCTGCTGCAACCAAGCTGGAGACGGTGCAATTTTCACTCCTGTAATTGCCGTCCCGGTGTAAATCGGGCAGCCTTCTGACTCCGATATTTCTACTGTTAAATTAGGGCTGTCTGTTGCCTGAATTGCCACATCCGCTGCTGCGGGAATTCTCAACTTTGCCCCTGTCAGCGCCGCCACTTCCCGCGCCACACCAACCATACTCAAAGCATCAGCACGATTCGCCGTTGCTGTCAAGTCTAAAATGACATCATCTAAACCTAAAAGCGGGCGAATATCACTGCCCAATTCCGGGTTTTCTAAGTCAAAGATGTGAATTCCTGCCGATTCTTTGGATAGTCCCAATTCTGCTAGAGAACAAATCATGCCTGCGGAGGGAACGCCCCGCAATTTTGCGGGTTTAATTTTTAAATCTATCTGAGATAGAAAAGTCCCGACTACCGCGACGGGCACGTAAATGTCTGCCCTAGCGTTGGGTGCGCCACAAACAATATTTAAAGCTTCTGGTTGGCCGACATCTACTTGACAAACTCTCAACTTGTCTGCATTGGGATGTTGTTCGATCGCCACTATTTTACCCAAAACCACGCCCTGTGCCCAAGTACGTCGGTCTTCGATCTCTTCTACTTCAAATCCTGCCATGGTCAGAGTTTCGGCTAGTTCTTCCGGGGCGATCGCCACATCCACCAATTCCCGCAGCCAATTTAGAGAAATACGCATAGTTTAGTTTGTAGTCATTAGTTCTTAGTCATTAGTCCCTAGGAATTATCAAAATTTCTGACGCATACCTAATAGACATCTGGCAAAAAGCCAGTCTTGAACAGACAGGATGCCTGTTCCACAATAATTATAGGAGATGTCTCATGACTAATGCCTTCTGCATTCTACCTTCTGGCGAATACCGATAACTATCTAGCCCCAGAATCAATCCTGGACTCTCAATATCATATTTATTGAGTATTGTCAATATATTTTAGCGATTTATCAGAAAAAATGATAAGTTTCCGGAAAGACAGATGGATCTTGGCGGATGAGTAACATTCTCATGCGAGAGAATGAGGTATGCTAGAGATATCGAAAAGTGCAAACAGCACCTAAGTTTAGAAACACTTTACAGAAAAAAGGATAGCTTTAGCAAGCCTTTAAACTATCTTCCAGGATAATCAACTGAAAAAACTCACAGCAGCGAGATCGTAAAAAAAGGGAAAAGATAGCAGCCTAAAAGACTTAGGTGTAATTCTAATTCGCGATCGGACCCACAGCCCTGGGCAACTGAGAGATAAGTATTTCTAGCAGAAGCAGGAACCGGGGATTTGTACAGTCGATCGACGCTGACTAGATGAGAAAAACATAGGCACTGTCAATCAACATGAGCTACTGCGTAAATCCCGGCTGTCCACATCCTCAAAATCCACCTGACTCGATCGTTCAGTGTCAGGCCTGCGGTGCGCGATTGCTGCTGCGTGCTCGGTATCAAGTAATTCAACCGTTAGGACAAGGAGGATTTGGGGCAACATTTCTGGCAAAAGATATATCTTTGCCCGGTCAGCCGAGTTGCGTAGTCAAGCAACTGCGACCAAGCAGTACGTCGCCACGAGTTCTAGAAATGGCGCGGGAATTGTTTAAGCGAGAGGCAAAAACCCTAGGCAAACTGGGGGATCACCCCCAAGTACCCAGGCTGCTAGATTACTTTGAGGCAGAACAACAATTTTTTTTGGTTCAAGAGTATGTTAAAGGCTCGACTTTAAAACAAGAAGTCAAACAATCGGGTCGTTTAAATGAATCAGATGTTAAAAATTTTCTCTTGGAAATTCTGCCAGTAGTGCAATATATCCACAGCCAAGGAGTAATTCACCGGGACATAAAACCCGCGAATATTATTCGCCGAGTTCAAGACAACCACTTGGTGTTAATTGATTTCGGAGCAGTCAAAGATCAAGTCAGCCAAACATTATTATTAGACCCCACCGACCAAAGCGCCAACACCAAATTTTCCGTGGGGACCTTTAGTTTTGCCCCGCCGGAACAAATGGCAATGCGACCAGTATTTGCCAGTGATATCTATGCCTTGGGCATGACTTGTCTGTATTTGCTGACAGCAAAATCGCCCAAAGATTTAGATTTCGATGGAGTCACCGGCGAAATTATGTGGCAGCATCACGTTCACCTCAGTGCCAGTTTCGCGCGGATTCTGGAAAAAATGCTGAAACCGATGGTGGGACACCGCTTCCAATCAGCAGCCGATGTCCTCAGAGCTCTCAATGGTCAATTTGAAGACCCAACCCTTCTCGATGGCTTAGCGACTCAATTCAACGGCAATAATGGCACTGTTGAAGAACCGACCATATTTAATGATGAGGGTTCTTCCTGGCCTTCCTCCAAGACTAACAAGACTAAAATTAATCGGGGATCGAAACCAGGGCCAGCCGGTAGAAGTTCCCTGAATCCATCCGGGAACACGGGGATGCAGCCGAGAGTTTCGCGCACTCTGGCTGAGTCCGGCAGAACCTTCGGCACAGTGGGACATTCTAGTGGCAATTTAGCAGCGCCAAAGTTACCGAAAGTCACTCCCAAGTGGGATAGTAACAGCGTGCGATCGGCATATTTTAAAGGCAAGCGCGATTTTGCCGACTGCGAACTATCTGGTCTGCAACTACAAAAAGCGCAGTTGGCGGGGGGGAATTTTTATCAAGCAAAGCTGGTGAAAACCAATTTGCAAGCAGCAGATTTGTCGGGGGCAAATTTGGGTCATGCGAGATTGATCGGGGCGAATTTGCGAGATGCTAATTTGGCTGAAGCTTATTGCAGTACGGCTAATTTTGAAGGGGCTGATTTCCGAGGTGCGGACTTGACGGGGGCTTATTTGAGCAAGGCGAATTTGCGGGGGGCAAATTTGTCGGGGGCGAATCTGACTAACGCTACAGTTAGTGAAGAACAATTGGCCATGGCAAAGACGAATTGGATGACTATTAAACCCGATGGTAAGCGAGGTTTTGGATTTTAAGAAGTCATTCCCCATGAACCATGAACCATTCCCCTAATCAGGTAATTCTCTTGGAGGAAGCCCGATCGCCCGTTTGCCACCTAAATTGAACATTCAGTAAGGTCAGACTCGATCGCACCTAACCCATGAAAATGCTCAACCGTCGCACTCAACCCCTATTATTCTTGACACTTAGTGGCATCCTGGCCCTAGCCTACTATGTGACTGGAAAACTCGCAGCCTCCTGGCTCGGATTCGTGAAAGCCGATGCTTCCCCGGTGTGGCCACCCGCCGGCATCGCCCTCGCCGCACTCCTACTCCAAGGACGGCGGATGTGGCCCGGAATTACCGTCGGTTCCCTGCTGTTGAGTTCTACCTTCGCCGTCGGTATACCCTCAATCGTCATGCTTTCTTCAGCCTTTAGCGTCACCCTGCAAGCTCTCCTTGGTGAGGCTTTGCTGAGGCGCTGGGGTTTTTCTACCAAACTCGATCGCCTAGGAGATGTTCTAGGATTAGTAGCCTGTGCTGTCCTTGGGTCTACTTCGATCGGTTCCACCATTAGCAACTTGAGTGGCTGCATTTTTGGTTGGGTTCAGTGGAGCAATTTTTGGAGAAATTGGTGGACAATGTGGCTGGGTGATGGTATTGGGATTTTGCTATTTACCCCAGTTTTGCTGAGTTTGAGCCACTTATTACCCAATAAATTCGGCAAAAAACTAATTACCAATTACCGATTACCAAATTTAATTGTTAATTATTCAGAACCGTTGATTTTGCTAACTCTGCTAGTGAGCGTTAGCTGGCTGGTGTTTGGTTCAAAAACAGATGCTGCTAGCGCTATCTATCCCCTAGAATATTTGCCCTTTCCTCTGGTAGTCTGGGCGGCCCTGCGATGGAGTCCTGGGGGAGCGATTTTTGCTTATTCGATCGTTTCTTACATCGCGATTTTGGGAACTGTCCAGGGTGGCGGCCCGTTTTTAGTTAACTCTTCGGCTACCCTCAGTGACCGGCTCACTTTGATGCCGGTTTTATTTTTACAGGCTTTTATCGGGACGATCGCCATTGTGGCTTTGATGTTAGCCGCCGCCGTCGCCGAACGCGAGCAAGCTCTGGTGGAGGTGCGCCGCACAGCAGCCATGTTGCGCGATCGTGAAGCTAGTTTGGCCAACGCTCAACGTATTGCTCAGTTAGGCCATTGGGATTTAGATTGCGCCACCCTAGAACCACCTGACGACTGGGAGCAATCGCCCGAACATCATACATCCCGCCTCGAATTGCGGTGGTCCGACCAACTTTATCGGCTCTTGGGTTTAACTCCCGGAACAATCAAACCTGCGCCCTGGTTGTTTCTGCAAGCGGTACACCCAGAAGACCGAGAATTGGTAGCGCGATCGCAGCGCCAAGCCATATTAGATCGAAAATCCTATTGCATTAATTACCGGATTGTGCTTGGCAATGGCTCCGAACGCACTGTGTGCGAACAGTCGGAAATTCACTCAAACGTGATTTCTGCAACAGTTCAGGACGTTACCGATCGCTACCTTGCTACCAAAGCCTTGCGAGCATCAGTCGATCGCGATCGCCTCCTCTCAGAAATGGCACTGCGGATTCGCCATTCCCTAGACCTCCAAGAAATTCTCAATACTACTGTCGCCGAAGTGCGGCAATTTTTCAAAGCAGACCGCGCTTTCATCGGCATAAAATCGGCGCTGGAGACAATACCAGACTCGCCAGTCTACGGTCAGATTGTCGCTGAGTCTGTCGGTACCGAATACCGTTCTATTTTGGGCTGTGTGCTGGCTAACGAGAGCCATTTTGAATACTTGAAAACGTTTTATGCCACCAACCGCGCCAGAGCACTCTCCGATACTGCTAGCGTGGAAGTCATCGATGGATTTACCAAATACTACAATGAGTATCAAATTCGCGCCACGTTAAATGTGCCGATCGTCCTGGGCGGTGAGTTGTTCGGAACCCTGGCAGTCAATCAGTGTTCTGGGCCGCGCCAGTGGCAGGAATTTGAGATTGATTTATTAGAAAAACTTGCTACCCAAGTGGCGATCGCCCTTCAGCAAGCCCAACTTTTGCAGCAGGTAAAAGACCTCAATACCAACCTAGAATTTCAAGTGGAGGAACGCACCACACAACTACAACAAAAAATGCAAGAATTGCAAGAAAGCAATCGACTCAAAGACTTGTTTTTACACGCAGTTTCCCACCATCTCCGCACCCCTGTTATGGGAATGTTAATCCTGATGAAAAATTTACTAAATAAAGCATCTGCTGACTCTCAACAAACTGTTCCGATTTCTCGCTCAATTTTGGAGCGGATAGTTGAGGGCAGCGAACACCAGTTGGGTATGGTTAATGCCCTACTCGACGCTCACGCCACCGGGGTCAAAGGTGTTTGCCTTAACACCTTACCACTGCAATTACCATCTTTAACTTCCGCAGTCATTGCCAAAATAGAACCGCTGCTGGCTAAAAATCAAGCAACTTTAATTCAGGAAATACCTGCGAATTTGCCTCTGGTATTTGCCGATGTCCAACAGTTACAGCGGGTCTTAGAAAATCTACTGATTAATGCTATCAAACACAATCCTCCCGGAGTAACAATAAATTGTAAATTAGAGGTGATAGAAGTAGATAACTTCCTACTTAATCAAAGCAATAAAAATAATCTAATAGCGCAAAATGGTATATTATATAAATGTATAGATCAGGTGAGATATTCCTCGGATGCTAAAAGTCAAATCTTTAAAATAGGTGGAGAATCTACGACACAACCGCTAGAAATCAGCAGGAAATATCGTGATCTACATAGCAAAAGTTACTGCGATGGCAGTTACCAATTCCCTCACTATCAAGGTGAAATTGGCAATCTGAGCTACCAATTACCGCGATCGACCGTAAAAATGGTTCGCACTGTTGTAGTGGATAATGGAGTAGGAATCAGCCCACAACAGTGTGACTCTTTGTTTGAACTCTGCGTTCAAGACCCCAATAACCGACAACTAACCGGGCTGGGTTTGGGACTGTACCTTTCCAAGCAAATTATCAAAGCTCACGGCGGTGAAATGGGCATGGAAAACACTCCTGGAGGTGGCTCGACTTTCTGGTTTTCTTTGCCTGTTGTGGAAGTTGTCAGTAGTTAGTAGTTATTTGTTAGTGGTGGGTTCTTTAACAAACAACAAATCATATCAAATCCGGTAGCATCTGAATGATTCAGATCTCTATTCTCTCCCTCTGTGTCCTCTGTGTTCTCTGCGGTTAAATCACCTGACGATGCAGCCGGAAACGATATCACAAATAACAAATCACAAATGGCCAATGCTAAATCAGTTCCAGGACTAACGGTTTATGAGGTGTGGCGCGATCGCTTTCTTCGAGACAGGCTACGCCCTACTGTGCAGATTGCTATTTTTTTTGTTTTAACAATTATTATCTATTTTATCGGTGAAGCCCTCTTTGCTCCCCAGGAGTTTAAAGCTGTTTACCTGTACACGAGTTTTGCTGTAGAGTTAGGTTTAATCACCAGCTTGGTTTTGCAAAAAACTGCGATCGGACAGCGTTACCCTGGTTTGCTATTTTTGGGTTTTTCCTGGTCCTTGACTGTAGTTGTACAGCTTGGATTAGCTTTAGCCAGAGTCGGAGACTTGCCGATTTTAACCTGGAGTTTAGCATTTCTGACCCAGGCTACGCTCATGCCTGTACGTTGGCCTCTGCACCTGATTTCTCAACTTGGTGTTTTGTTGTGCCACATCGCGATAAATTTGGTTTTAAACCTGAGTTTTGCTCGGTATACTCCGTTTCGGATGAGCGGCTTTTACTTGTATTTATTTTGGTTTTGTTTTATTTGTGACTTGTCAGTTTACTGGTACGAAATTCTCCAAAAAACTGAGTTTAGCACTCGCCGAGAATTGCAATCTGCTTATCAACAATTAGAGGTAGCGGAAGCGAAGTATCGCAGTATTTTTGAAAATGCTGGTGAGGGTATTTTTCAAAGCACTCCCGATGGCCGCTATATTACTGCTAATCCAGCTTTGGCGAAGATTTATGGGTGCGATTCGCCATCGGAGGTGACGGCAAAATTTACTGATATCGGGCATCAGTTGTATCTCGATCGCGATCGCAGGAGTCAGTTTGTGCGAGCGATCGAGGAAAACGGCAGAGTGTCGGATTTTGAGTCTCAAATTTATCGCTGTGATGGGAGTATTGTCTGGATTTCTGAGAATGCTAGGGCGGTGTTCGATAGCAGTGGCTCTGTGGTTTATTATGAAGGTTCCATTCAGGATATCACCCAGCGAAAACAGGCACAATCAGCTCTGAGGCTGTTTGTTCACGCTCTTTCTCATGATTTGCGAAACCCTGTTGCGGGAATGTTAATGGTTTTGAAAAATTGGGAAAAAAAATCGGATAAATCTATAGAAATTCCTCGTTCAGTTTTGGAGCGGATGATTAAAGGTAGCGAGCAGCAATTGCGGTTAATCGATTCTTTATTGGAAGTTCATGCTAGCGAATTGCGCGGTTTTGTTTTGCACTGCGATCGGGTAAATTTGAAGCAGGTAATTGAAGATGCAGCCGCAGATTTGGAGCCGTTAATTCATGAGAGTCAAGCTAGTTTTCAAAGTTTAGTCCCAGATGATTTGCCTGCCGTTTATGGCGATCCCACTCAGTTATGGCGGGTTTTTTCTAATTTAATTTCTAACGGCTTAAAACATAATTTATCGGGGCTAAATTTAACTATTTCAGCTAAGGTGATAGATGGAGAAAAACTCACTAAATATCCGGGGGATGTGCCGTCGGATACTGATAAATTTGCCATTAATGATTCCCAAATTTTTACCCTAAATTCCCAATTGTCACTTTTGACTTCTCCCATGAAGATGATTTTATGTGTTGTTCAAGATGATGGGGTGGGAATATCGCCGGAGCAGTGCGAACATCTTTTTGAACTTTATGTTAGAGGCTCACGCTCCCGACAATCTGTAGGTTTAGGTTTAGGGCTCTATCTGTGTCGGCAAATTATTGGGGCTCATGGCGGGAAAATAGGGGTGATTAGCACTCCGGGTGCTGGGGCAATTTTTTGGTTTACTTTGTCGCTAGCTTAAGACTATCAAGGGAATTTTTGTTTCCTTCACTACATTTCATTCTGACATTTTACCCACTCCGGTAAAATTTCCAGGATTAACCAAATTTATGCCTTCGGACTATTGCCATTGGTATCGAATAGTGATATAATACCGGACAAGAATATTTTAAATAAAATAATTCTCAACTTCATATTTTCTTTAGAAAAATCATCTATTTTATCTCAAATATCCTGAAAACCCTGTGTATCCACCATGGTGGAGAGAGCTTTAGATTTGGGATTCTAGATTGAGAATTTGGGATTTTCCCCAGATAAATACGGATTTCCTGTCAAGCACAGAACGCGGTGCAAAACGTTTTTTGGGTTTGGGACTGGCGACATGGTAAGTGCAATTCTTCCCTTTGGGAAGTTTGCAGGCACTCACGTCGGCAGGCTGACCGTTAGAGAAAGCGGAGTTTTTGAAATGAGAACGCCACTTGGCAAGGTTAGCCCAGTGCGTCATAAATACTGTAAATCAATCCACCGCAACGATGGGTATATGTATGTGTTTTCTACTTTTGTCCAATGAATCAGCGATTAGAGGCGTAGCGATCGTTGTCACCAATTGGATGCTGTATCGCCCAATTTTGAAATGCCAGGATTCTACAAATAGATCTAAATTCCCTATCTAAAATCTACACATAGTCTCAGCCAAAGAGGCTGTAAAATAAATTAAAAATCTGTTAACTATGTTTGTGTCGCCAAACTCAGAAAATACAGCCAAAAGTGAAGAAGATAAATATAACGAACGCTCGTTTTCCATATTAACGCGAGCGCTAACTCTTGCTCAAGGTTATTTTTCGTTTGTTTTAGTTCACTGCAACTCCATGACTTTGCGGCAACAAATAGTCGATCGACTGCAAGCAAATTCTGCCATCAAACCCAGGCAACTGCTATTGCCAAAATCTGCCACAACTCTCTACGCGACCATCATCGCCGAACTGGAAGACGAACAGCCTCCGGCTTTAATGATCGTGGGTATAGAGTCAGTAATAGCGATCGATCGACTACTGGTTTCTACCAACTTATTATGCAGCGAATTCAGCAAAACTTTTTCCTTTCCCCTAGTTTTTTGGGTTACGGATGAAATCCTGCGAAAAATAATTCGCATCGCCCCAGATTTATACAATCGGATGCCGACAGCCATTAGATTTGTATCCAATAGCGCCGAAATAAATAATCAGTAGGTATTTAAAAGAAAAAGAGCGAGTTTGAAGTCGAGTTGGCCGCGATTAATTCAGCTACACACTTTTAAACTCTGCTTCCCAAATCGCCACCAATTCCCGCGCCGCCGCGGTTCCCTCTGGGGGAAAATCAGTCAAAAAATCTTTATCACTCCCTAAGTCGTAGGGTCCTTCCTTCAATTCCAGAATCGCAGTATTCTCCGCCAAAGCTACTAGGCTGTGGACAGTACCTTCTGGAAGTTCCACGGCGCGAGTGGGCCCAGCCGCACTGAGTCGGAAAGAATCAATAATTTTACCTTGGTCATTGAAAATAATCATGCCCAATTCTCCCTGAAGCACTACAAAAAACTCAAAACCGTTAACTGCTGGAGGACGCAGGTGTCGGTGAGGGCGGACATAGGTCCCCGGCTGCAAGACGTTGACAAACCGCTGCACCTTTTCTGACAAATCGTGGAAATTGTAATTTTGTCGCTGGCGGGGATTGTGACGAGAGTTGGCGGCAACTTCGTCCAACAATTCCTGTGTCAGCAACTTGATGGGAGGGGATTGCACCACAGATATCCTGTATTTAATGGTTTTTCTACAAATCGGCTAGTCTGAGATTAACCTTACCAGCATCTCTTGACCATGAAAATCGCAAATCAGGTGGCGATGGCTTCGACAGTACGTTTGTCAAGTATTTTGAGAACAAGTATTGGGTCGATCGCGCTTGCAACTATTTTAATCAGCAATGGCGCTGTTTCTGCATCCGAACCGAGATTACCAGGACTGTGGGTTCAGGATACATCACAACAAGTGGAACTGAAAGAAGAAATTCGCGATCGCGTTCAAGAAGAAGTAGACATCGCTTTCGGGCGCACTGCGGTACTGCTAAACGGCATAGTAATTGCCTTAACTTTTTTTCCGACAGCCGCCGGAGTCGCCGCTTGGTTCCTCTGGGCTAAATTGTCCAAGCAGACAACAATTGCTCGCCAAGAAATTGAGAGTCTGCGCTATGATACGATTTCTCAATTAAAACTTTTAATTTCTGATGCTGAAACTATTTTAGGGGAAATTCAACACCAAAGTTTCCAATCAGATGTAGAAACCGACCTCCTCTTACCCGATGCCCAAATTCAAGAATTTGCCCCGGTTAACTACGGTAACTACAAACAGTTATTAACTGCTGGAGATTATGCGAAACAGGGAGATGCTTGTTTCTTTGAAAACCGCTACGAAGATGCGATCGCAGCTTACAACCTTGCCCTACAAATCCAGCCAGATTTAGCAGATACTTGGAATAACCGCGGAGTAGTGCTCACCAGAATGCAGCGATATCCAGAGGCGATCGCCTCCTACGAACAAGCGACTGCAATTCGCCCCAATTATCCAGACGCTTGGAACAACCGAGGAGTGGTGCTGTTGGAATTGCAGCAATACCAAGATGCGATCGCCTGCTACGAACAAGCCATTCAAGCCAAACCAGACTACGCCGATGCTTGGAACAATCGAGGCGTAGCTTTCTCAAAAATTCAGGAATACGAACAGGCAGTGATTTCTTACAATCAAGCCCTACAAATCAAAAATGATTATACTGACGCTTGGAACAATCGGGGCGTAGCACTGTCTAAATTACAAAAATACGAAGCCGCCATTGATTCCTATGATAATGCGGCCAAAATTAGACCAGATTTTTACCGAATTTGGTACAACAAAGCTAGATGTTACGCGCTGCAAGGTCAAACTGAGTTGGCTACTGAGAATTTAAAACGTGCCTTAAATCTGAATCCCAATTTGTGTAAACAGTTGGCTAAAAATGAGCCTGATTTTGAAAATATTCGTGAATATGAGGCATTTAAACATTTGATAACTAACTAATAAGTCGTAAGATTAAACAAACCACGAAGGCGCTAAGGACACGAAGTCAGAGAAAGAAGGGATGGAGTTCTTCCTTAGCGCTCTTAGCGTCTTCGCGGTTCGTTTTACAAATACTTCTGCAACAACAGACCCATTTTCTCCTTAGTAGCCGCCGGAACTTTATCTAACGGGGTCAAAATTGCATATTTTAAAGCTGAATGGGACTCGGAAACAGGGGGATTTTCCGTTAGCCTGCGGACAGTTTCTTGAATGACTTTTTGAGCATTTTCGGCATTGCGATGCAAATTGGCGATGACCATTTCTACGGTTACGCTTTCGTGATCGGTATGCCAGCAGTCGTAGTCGGTGACTAAGGCTAAAGTGGCGTAGGCAATTTCCGCTTCTCTGGCTAATTTTGCTTCCGGCAAATTGGTCATCCCGATGACTGTGGCATCCCAACTGCGGTAAAGGTGTGATTCTGCTTTTGTGGAAAATGCGGGGCCTTCCATGCAAACGTAGGTGCCGCCACGGTGCAGGGTGACGTCGGGGAGGTTCAAGGATTCGATCGCCCCTGCTAGCACTTTTGCCAAGGCGCCACAAATCGGGTCTCCGAAGGTAATGTGGCCGACAATTCCTTCTCCAAAAAAGGTAGAAACTCGACCTTTGGTGCGATCGATAAACTGATCTGGTACTACCATATCCAAAGGTTTCGCCTCTGCTTTCAGGGAACCAACTGCCGATGCTGAGATTAAATACTCAACTCCCAGACTCTTCATCGCATAAATATTCGCCCGGTACGGCACTTCTGATGGTAAAAAAGTGTGATTGCGGCCGTGTCTTGCCAGAAATGCTACCGGCGTACCGTCCAAGGTTCCAACGATCGCCGCATCCGAAGGCGAGCCAAACGGTGTATCAATTTTTACCTCTTCCACATCCTTGAGGGCATCCATTTTATACAAGCCACTGCCGCCGATGATTCCGATCTTTGCTTGAGCCATAATTTTTACCTGTTTTTGAGAGTTTTACTTAGTGATTTTACCGGGCTGTTGTAAATTTAGTGCCAAGAACGCTAAATATTTAATCACCTCATTGTCTTGAATACACTACATTGTCACAAACAAGTGGTGATTTAAATCACAACCTTTCTTTACTGAATCTTTAAAAATAAAGATACTGATTTCTGTTATGTATTTTTAGGGTGTAAAACAATGACAGTCAGTTCTACAAGTACCATCAAAATCTCTGTGGAAGCCGTAGCCGAACGAGTCTTGGCTTTCCGTCAAATTACGGCCCTCGACAGAAGGCTGCTCAAGTCAGCGGTGATGAACGGACTCGACCAAAAAGACCACACTCACATCAATCGATTGTGTCAGGCTATACAAAGTGGCTTGGTTTTAGTGGTCGAGTAAATCTGCCGTGTGATTATACACAAGCTAAAGATACTTAGTGTTTTCAAATATACGCTTGAATCTGCTTGAATTGTGCTAGATCATAATTTATTGGTTTTTTTTTCGCCCCTCACTATTTACATTTATCTCAAGTTTTAATTCTGATTACTGAAGGGATATCAACCATTAAAATTCAATAGCCAAAACCCAGTGTAAGTCATCCCACTATCATCGGGTTGCACCAACAAAAAATGCAATCCTTTACTCAACTGCTTTCGCTGTTCATAAATTTTAGCGGCCTGTTTCACCTCATCATCTGCAAAAGTAGCAACCACAAATCTATCTGCTAAGCCAGCTTCCAAAATCAACCCATCGGGAGCTCCAGCAATATAATTTAAACTGAAAGGATTAGCATCCTGAAGCCACCTAGCCAAACGCATCGACTGTCGCCCGCCGTCAATTATCACTCCGGGTACAGGTACTGTTGAGGCCAAGCCCAAATTCAGCGGTAATAATGATGTTGGCATTTCCAAAATTGGCAGGGGACGCCCTGTAAAAGCCTCTACAATATCGCCGGCGGGTAGGGAAGCAAAACGCCAGCTATCGCCCCACAAGTTTTCTGGTAAAGGTAGGGGGGGCGGTGACTCAAGGGCGATCGCACCTCCGGTTTCGCCAGTATAATTAGGCATAGTCGAATATGCTTTAGCCCGTGATTGTAGCAGCAATTTCAGGGCTGGGGTGCGCCGAGTTGCTTCTACTTTGATGCCCAAAACTTTGCCCGCAGCTTCGATTAAACTGAGAGATTGAGGTCTAAATACTTGAAGGCGATCGGGCTTTTTTTCAAGTTGAATTTGCTGTTGCAACTGCTGGGCCAGCCAAGTAGAATTAGCTGCCGATTGGCTACAAACAGCGCTAAAAGTAAAATTCCTCGCCACATCGCAAATCAATAGTTCCCACAGTGGTTTTCCCGCTTCGTCTCGGAGGGGGCGACGGTAAAAATCGGCTTGCCAAATTTGCATAATTACTTTTAAAATTAATTCAACAGTTGTATTATTTTAATCTAAATCTGCAACACTCAAGTCATTTAAGTAAATCCAACTAATTAAACGTAAGATACAGGTGGCTAAAAAGCTTGCTTTATGAGCATTCTTCACCTCGATATTCTCCCATCCCCCATCCCCCCTAGGGGGGGCAGGGGGGGTGACTTCTTCCTTCTACTTAATCCCGCGAACTAAATACATATCAAGTTCGCCCTTATTTTTAGCAACAATTTTGCCTCGGTGTTCGCATTCAAAAAAATCTTTGACTAATTCAAAGGTAGCGTGAGAGATATTTATATTTCCCGGTACTCCGGAAGATTCCATCCGAGATGCGGTATTAACCGTGTCTCCCCACACATCATAGGTAAACTTTTTATTGCCAATTACTCCCGCTAGCAAAGGACCGGAATGAATGCCGATGCGAATATCCCAATAGGGAATGTTTTGAGCAGATTTCTCCTGTTTTCGCAGTTCCATGAACTGAAGAATTTCTAGGGCAGCCTGCACCGATTCAATGGCGTGTGTAGGGCTGGGTTGAGGAATTCCTGATGCACACATATAGCTGTCGCCAATGGTTTTCAATTTTTCCAATCCATATTTATCCACCACCATATCGAAATAAGAAAAACAATAGTCAAGTTCGTCAACTAACTCTCGCGGTGTCATTTTTTCGGATAATTGAGTAAAGCCTTTGAAATCGGTAAATAAAACCGATACTTCGTCATAATGAACTGGTTCGACTTTGCCGTTAATTTTGAGTTCGTTGGCAATTTCCACCGGGAGTACATTCAAAAGTAACTTGTCTGATTTTTGTTTCTCGGCATCAAGTTGGGAATAGAGTCTATTAATCTCTTGGAAGCGTTCAGCATTGCGGATAGCTGAGGATAGTTGCAAAGCTAAAAGATAGCCAATCCGTACATCTTCTTGATTATAAGAACGCGGCTTAGTTGTCGCAAAAATAATTGTCCCCAAAATTTTACCTTCGCTTGCCAAAGGAATGATGATTTGGGAGGCGTAGCTGGACAAAACACCAGCAGAAAATCCTTCGTGAATTAGTTGGGGTTGGGCTGTTTTGAAGGCTTTTTTTATGGGACCATTTTCTGGGAGGCTATTAATATCTAAATTGATGGCTTTGCCAAACAGTGTAGTGCAAGAGTTGATGCTGTGCAGGCAAATGCTACAGTGTTCAAAATCTAGCAGCCATTTGGCTTGCTTGCCTACTACTCGAAAAATTAAATTGATATCGAGAGTGCTATTAATTGCGGTGGCAATTTCATTGACGGCAGCAATGCGCGTGGACAGGGACTGAGCTTCTGCTAATAAGCTGCGGGCTGTTAGCAACAGTTCTTCCCTGTCTTGATCTTCTAATCGATGACCCATCTTAGGGGCGTGGGACATAGATCACAGAGCATCTATTTCGAGGTCAATAGCATCAGTATATCTGTTGACACTGCTAAACAAATCTGCGGTGGCAATCAATTCAAAAATTTCTCCATCATCTAGTCCTAAATCCCGTAGGTTTTGGTAGTGAGTTGCTGTCAGTTCCTGGGGGTTGGTAGCGGCTTGCAAACCAAAGCTGATTACGGCTTTTTCACGAGCGGGCAGGGGGCAGTTGGCAAAGTCTGAAACCAGCAGCCGCAGGACTTCTTCGCTGATTCCCAAAGCTGAGAGTCCGTGGAGGTGAACTTTTAAGGCGTACTCGCTATTATTTGCTTGGGAAATAGCGACTCCGATCATTTCCTTGAGGGTGCGCGGTACGTCTCCTTGGAGAATTGTAGAGCGGAATTTTTTCCAGTTGGCTTCTAATAAGTCTGGGTTGGTGGCCATTGACTTGAATAGGTTGGGTACGATGCCAAACCCCAGTTCTGTCAAGATTTCGTCATATACTGCTTGAGCTTTTGGATCGGTGAGTTCTTCGTATTCTGCGATCGGAAAGTGTGTCATGTTTATAATAATGGTGACTGCGGTTAATCTTCATACAAAACTACGCCTAAATAGCGTAACACAGCTCTCTGGGCGGTATTAGGACGAATTTAGGCTTTAGTGTTGTTGATGGTCAGATGCACCGATTTCTAGGGACTAGGAGTAGTGAATATCAGCTACCAGGCGGTAGGGTTTTTGCTGCTAGATTCATAAATCTGGGTTTATTATAACTATTGGAATGTTGAGTAGCTAGGTTAATTGCTGATAAAATCTGGATTTTTGTATTGTTCCAGATTTGGTCAGCATTGTTGTAATTTTTAATAAAAATTGAATAAAATTACGACTTTTGATAGATGGCAAGGTGTTGGCGATAGTGTATAATTTAATCCCGAATAAGGAATTTAGTTTAATGGCGGGCTGCTAATTTTTAACTGCGGTTTCGCCTTGGATGTGAGCAAACAAGGTTATGATGGGTAGATTGTAAACTTCTATCCTTGTCGCTGCATTTGCTATGAACCCTGCCCTCACTCAATTTGGCACTCAGATGTCCCACCTCACCGGAGTTAGGGCAATTATGAAAGACATTATTGAAACCCTCAGAGCCGGTAGCGGGCAGGAGTTTATTAATTTGAGTGCCGGCAATCCAGTGATTTTGCCGGAAGTCGAGCAGTTGTGGCGCGATTGTACTGCGGAACTTTTGGCGAGTGCGGAATATGGCGAGGTGGTTTGTCGCTACGGTTCGAGTCAAGGCTATCAGCCGTTGATTGATGCGGTTCGGGATGATTTTAATCGACGCTACGGACTTAGTTTGACCGATCGCAACATCTTGATCACTCCCGGTAGTCAATCGATCTATTTCTACGCAGCCAATGCCTTCGGTGGCTACACCGCAGCCGCCCCAGGGGTGAGGGGGGGTAGCCTTAAACATATTGTTTTGCCCTTGAGTCCGGATTATACGGGTTATGGTGGAGTCAGCTTGATTCCCGAAGCCGTAATTGCTTGCAAACCAACTCTGGATATTGATGCGGCCGCTCATCGGTTTAAATATCGCCCGGATTTCAGTCAGTTGTCGATCGATGAAACTTCCGGCTGCGTAATATTTTCTCGTCCCTGCAACCCCACTGGGAATGTTCTCACCGATGACGAAGTGAAGAAAATTGCAGCCATAGCTAGTGTTTTTGATGTGCCAGTTTTCATTGATTCTGCCTACGGGCCTCCGTTCCCAGCTTTGAATTATACTGAGATGACACCGATTTTTGGTGACAATATTATCCACTGCATGAGTTTGTCGAAAGCGGGATTACCGGGAGAAAGAATCGGAATTGCGATCGGTGATGAAAAGATTATTCAAGTTTTACAATCTTTTCAGACGAATATGTGCATTCACTCGCCGAGATACGGACAGGCGATCGCGGCGCGGGCGATTAATTCTGGAGTTTTGGCTGACATTGGTGTCAATGTCATCCGGCCTTATTATCAAAGTAAATTTGATGTAGTTGAAACAACTCTAGAACAAGCAATGCCGAAAGATTTGCCGTGGTTTTTGCACCGTGGGGAAGGAGCAATCTTTGCGTGGTTGTGGCTGAAAGATTTGCCAATGACAGATTGGGAATTTTATCAACAATTGAAGCAAGTCGGTGTGATTCTGGTGCCGGGAAGTTCTTTCTTCCCTGGTTTGCGGGAAGATTGGCGGCACAAGCAGGAGTGTTTGCGGATTAGTTTGACTGCGACTAATCAGGAGATTGAAACTGCGATGAAACGTTTGGCTAAAATGGTGGAAAAAGTCTATCAGGTTGACCTCTCCCCGGTCTAAAGACACGGGGATTCTAAACTGTTGCTTAGTGGCAGGATAAATCCCATAGGTGTCAACTTAACTTCAAGCCCAGTCAGAGACTGCTGTTTGAATTAAGGCCAGATCCCCCCTAGCCCCCCTTAACAAGGGGGGGACAAGAACTTACTCAAAGTCCCCCTTTCCCCAGGGCTGTTTCATTCTGGTGACAAATCATCATTTTGTAGGGGTAGTGGATGGTGCGTGCCTACCCTCCCCATCCACTTAAGTTGACACCAATGGGCAATCCGGTGTCCTCTATCCTGACGGTGCAACCGGAATTGATATTAGTTATGAATTGCTTGTAAAGCTTCTGTTGCTGATGGGTAGCGCTGGGGGAAATCGTACAGTATCATCCGGTCTAAAACCTTAGCAAATTCTGGGCTAACTTGTGCATTTTGCCGCCAGATGAGATTTCCGATATTATCAACTTTGAATTGTTTTGGCTTCATTCCTGTTAAGGCTTGAATGCCGATGATACCGACAGCATAGATGTCGCTGCACAATTTTGGGGAACCGATGGCTTGTTCGGGGGGAATATAATCCTGTTGAGTCCCACCACGGGATTTCGTTTGACCGATGTTTTGCTGCCAATTACTAATTTCTTTGACTGAGCCAAAGTCAATTAAGACCATTTTGCCATCGGATGTACGTCTGATTAAGTTTTGAGGGTGAACGTCGCGGTGAATTATATCTCTTTGGTGAACAAAAACCAGAATTTCTAAGATGTCTCGCAATAAGGCAATAACTTGATGTTCTTCCCAAGGTTTACCTTCGATCAGTTCTTGAGACAGGGGTTGTCCTTCGATGAATTGATAGACTAAATAAAAATATCCATCTTCTTCAAAACGAGCTAATAATTCCGGGATGCGATCGTGTTGACCTAGGCTATATAAAACTCGCGTTTCTCGATCGAATAAATGGCTGGTTCTGTCAGACTGGCTTTTCAGGCGCTTGACGAGACACAAAGGGCGATCGGGTAAGTTTTCATCTTCAGCGAGATAGGTATCGCTGTACTCGGTACTCACCAAATGTTCGGTGATGCGGTAACGCATCCGCATCAGTTTTTCTAACATCGGCTCGCCCGGTTTAGGGGGTTGTCTACCTTGTTGTGATGCTCTCATGATGCAGTCCCAGAGATTTGCTGCAACTACTCTTTCTTCTTGTCCAATAATTTCTGCTTCTCTCAGTACCTTTGTGAGATCTTTCCATAAATTGTAACCGACGTAGCGACTTAGGTAGCCCACTGTGTACCCGCGGGCGATCGGATCGTTTTGCTGAATTTCTTGGTATGTCCAAGACTGTAAAACACCGCGAATTATCGCTTGCTGCAACCGAGTCAATGATTTTTTGGTTGATTTTTCTACCAAATTGTCCACAAGATTAATGGCTTCTTCTATGGTCATAGCTTTAGCTGTTTAGTGATTTGTAGTCGATACTTGATTTTCTGAAATAGCAATTTTCAATAGATCGGGTATAACTTTTTATATCGATTCCGGTTGTATCGGAATTATTTAACCGCAGAGTACGCAGAGGAAGCAGAGTAGGGGGAGAGAGAGATGAATGGTTCCGAAATCAAGGGATTTGATATTACTTGTCCATCACCAAGTATGGATTGCTTTGCGATCGGACCAATGAAAATCGCTATGTTTAAGTTATACATGATTTAACTTAATTTTGATATTTTGTCCCTTTTTTGAAATATATTTTTACAAATATGAGTTTAATGAGGGGCTGTTAGGAAAAGATTTAAGGAAGAAGGAAGAAAGACCTTCGACACTTATAACTCATACACTTCGACTACGCTCAGTGTCCAATTCCCAATTACCAATTACCAATTCCCCAATTCCCCATTCCCATTCCCAACTACTTAATCTTATTCACATAGCCCCACAAACTGTAATCTCGACTCAACCAACCCCGGAAAAAAGCCATCTGACTAGGGTCTTCTTGCACCCGTTTGTAGCGATAAATAATCCGTTCATTAATCATTTGCAAAGCGGTATTTCTGTTGTTTGCACTTTTGAGTGCTTCCTTGGTGCGGCTATCAAAAATTCCCGTTTGTGGCAATCCTAACGCTTGTTGAAGAAAGGTAATTGAGTTGTTAATTCCAAAGTTAACCGCCGTGTCAAACATGACGATCGCCAAAGTTGGGTGCATTGTTCCCGAAAGACTCGAATCCCAGTAATATTTATAAATTTCTAGGAGCTCTGCTTCCGACATCTGCGTCACATCTAGGGGTGGCAGCCCCCGACTGTATCGGTAAGCATTATATTCGGTTTGCAGAATCCCTCGATAAGTTCTGCCTCCCTTGTCTGCGGGGTGATCGCTGAACCCGCCCTCAAAATATAGGGTAAAGTAAAGGGCTGTTTGAAATATTTTCTGCCGAAAGTTGGCTGTCTGCTGCTGTGCCACCGTCTTTTGGGCAAAGGGCAAGGGAATTGCCAGACTTAACAAAAGTAAGCCCAGTAGGAGGTTTGGTCTCCACTTAATTTTCTGTTGACGCTGTGTTCTTCGCTTGTCGTTCATAAATTCCCTGTCCGATCGCCCGTAGTTCCGCTAAAACTGCTACTCTGCAAAATAATATAGATTCAACCTTTAACTTGATAGCACAGATAGGCAGCGAAGATGAATCCCGATTTCCACAATCAGTCTGAAACACCCAAATTGGAAGATGCTGCATCTCTGACAATCCTGGCAGAAAAATATTACTCTCAAGGTAATTTAGCAGAAGCAATTGCCACTTGTCGCCTCGCACTGGAATTACAACCGGATTGGGCTCCAGCTTACGTGACAATGGGCAACGTCCACCAAGCCAACGGGCAACTTGATGAGGCGATGCGGCTGTATTCTGAGGCGATCGCCCTGAATCCAGACTTTGCCGAGGCCTATGCTAATTTGGGGAGTATGCTCTACAAACAAGGGCTGTTTGTAGAGGCGATTGTCAATTACGAAAAGGCGATCGTCCTCAAACCGGATTTAGCACCAGCTTACTGGAATTTGGCACTCACACTCAAGCAGCAAGGGCAATTTGATGCGGCGCTTTCCTACGAGCAAAAAGCTCTCGAACTCAAGCCCGATCTGGCTGAGGTAGATTTTAACCTAGATTTGGGAGATAAATTGGCGGGGGAAGGTAAGCTGGATGAGGCTGTGGCTGCTTGGCAACGGGCGATCGACCTCAAGCCGGATTTACCAGAAGCATACTGTCAAATAGGCATAGTTTTGCGCTATCAAGGCCAATTAAAAGAAGCAATTCCTTATCTGGAAAAAGCCCTAGAAATTAAACCAGATTTTATTCCCGCTCACCAACATTTGTGTGCCATTCTCAGAGATACCAGCGATTTATCTCAGGCGCGGCAAGCTGTTCACAGATACAGTCAAATGTGCGGTGAAAACGATCCAATTATGACCGCAATTTACTTCGTCAGTACCTATCAAGTGTCGGGGCTGAATCAAATTGCTAAAGATAGATTTTTAGAACTAGAATCTTACTTGGAGCAAAACTTAGACCCAGTTAAAGCAGTTGAAATTAAATCGCTGTATGCCAATTTCTTGTTTAGTACGCCCTATTTGCGAGATGATGTGGCAGTCAATTCTCAACTTTACAGAAGAATTGCCCAAAAGTATATCGACCAATGTATCAAACCTAATTTTCCCGAAGTCACTCATTACAGTCTAAAAACAACGGCGAGGGCAGGTAAACTAAAAATCGGGTGTTTGTCCAATCACTTCCGTCGCCATTCTGTGGGTTGGTGCAGTGCTGACATCCTTCGCGAATTGTCGGCGATCGCGAATTTGCATTTGTACGCTTCCGAAAGAATTGTTCCTGATGACCAAACCAAAAAGTTTGAAAGTTTTGGCAAACTAACTTTGCCCAAAAATTTTGCCAACGGAATGTCTAATTCCTCAGAAATTATCGCTCAAATTAGAAGTGATGAATTAGATGTTTTAGTTGATTTAGATTCTCTCAGCGTACCAGTTCATGTTGATATTCTCTACGCCAAACCCGCAGCAGTTTGTGTGTCTTGGTTAGGATTTGATGCGGCTTATATATCACCAGCAAATTATTTTCTTTCTGATTGGCACTCGCACCCAGCAGGTAGGGAAAAATATTATGATGAGCAGCTAATTAGGATGCCTGATTCCTTTGTGGCGTTGTCTGGTTTTCAAAGGTATGGAGTCAATCCAGTGGCCTTGAGAAGGTCGAATCGCATAGGTTTAGACCAGATAGTTTACCTGTGTGTCGCTCCGGGTAGAAAATTTAATTACGAGTTGGTGAAAGCACAGGTAGCTATTCTTAAACAAGTGCCAAATAGTGTCTTGATTCATAAAGCTTTAGGCGATAATGCGGTGTTTCAAGCGGCTTATCACCAAGTTTGCGAAACTGAAGGAGTTAGCAAGCACCGGATTAAGTTTTTGCCACGGGTTGCTACGGAGGAAGAACATAGAATTGTCTATTTGCTGGCAGATGTGTTGTTGGATTCTTATCCTTATAATGGTGGGACTCACACCTTAGAGGCTTTGTGGTTTAATTTGCCTGTGGTTACTCGAATTGGAGAGCAGTTTTTATCCAGAATGGGTTATTCGTTTTTGCAGACTTTGGGAATTACCACTGGGATGGCTTGGTCTTGGGAGGAATATGTGGAATTTGGGGTAAAATTAGGTCAAGATAGTGAATTACGAAACGGGGTGAAATCGCAGTTGGCTAATTCTAAGAAATCCGAAAATTTGTCGCCTTTGTGGAACCCTAAAAAGTTTGCGGGAGATATGTACGCACTGTTTGAAAAACTGTGTTAAATATAGATTTAATCTCAAATATCCAATCTCAAATCTGATGGCTTTACCAACTATTAAGTTTCTGAAACAGCCGACTTCCCAAGATTGGAACAGGCGATCGCCAATTTAGATACTATCTTATTAGACCATTCTCACTGCGAGCGCAAGGCGGCTGGGGTAGCATTGAATTTAATGTTTCGCTACCCGGCTCATGCTAAATTGGTGAGGATGTTAACGGCGATCGCCCGCGAAGAATTAGAGCATTTTGAGCAAGTCAATCAGCACTTGGAAAAACGTAACATTGCTTTGGGCCCCTTGGGGGCTCCTCCCTACGGTGCTGGTTTGTCTAGCCAAATTCGGAAGCAAGAACCGGATCGACTTTTGGATTCTTTGCTGGTTTCTGGTTTAATCGAAGCGCGGAGTCACGAACGGCTGGGACTGCTGGCAGATAGTTGTGTCGATGGAGAATTAGCTAAATTTTACCGGAGTTTGATGGTTTCGGAAGCTCGCCATTATGGTGTATATTGGATTTTGGCAACAACTTATTTCGATCGCTCTGTTGTCGATCGGCGGCTGGACCAATTATCCTTAGTTGAAAGCGAGTTGCTGGCAACTCTTCATCCAGAACCGAGAATTCATAGCTAAATATAGGGTGCATTAAAGTGCTGTAAAACACAAATTTATGGCAATTTTACAGTGGTTTCTAAAGTGACTGAAAAATATGATTTACGAAAACCAATGAAAACCCAATATCATGATTTTTTAATTCGTTCCTGGGAAACACGCGACCGGGCTGATGCTTTTCATGTAATTCGCGATGTCTTATTGGAGTACGGTTTAAGATCCGAGCCTTTCGGAGCCGATCGAGATGTGTATGATGTAGAATTACATTATCATGCCAAAGGTGGAGAATTTTGGGTGGTTGAACGGGAAGGAGAAATCCTAGGAACGGCGGCATACTATCCCATTGAACGAGGCAATAATGCTGTGGAAATTCGCAAAATGTATATTTTGCCGGCAGCTAGGGGACAGGGTTTAGGAAAGTTTTTACTGCAACAATTGGAAAGTAAAATTGCTAGTTGTGGCTTTGATGAAATCTGGGTCGAAACTGCTAGCGTTCTCAAGGAAGCTGTTAATATGTATGAAAAAAACGGATATCAACCGACAACTGGTGTAGAGACGCAAAGGTGCGATCGGGTTTACAAAAAAGTAATCAAACCAGAAATAAAGGAATAAAAAAATCAGGCCTAGGCAACTCCGGCCACAAATCGGAATTATTAAACTCTCTCTTCTCTTCCTTCGCGCCTTCGCGGTTAATATCAATTCCAGTTGTATCGGAATGATTAAACCACAGAGAACACAGAGGACACAGAGAAAGAGAAGAGAGAAATAATAATTCCGATGTCAACGGATTTGATATAAATCATTCCAATACAACATAAATTAATATCAAGAGTGTTCTAGAAAGGCTCAATCATGACCATGCAACCACAATTTATATCGCTGCTTAATCTTTTTTTTGTCGTAGAGGAATCTCGATCGCAAATTCGCAACCTTCTCCCAATACAGAATTGCAAAAAAGCTCGCCACCGTGTTTTTCGGCGATAATTGACATGGAAATTGCTAAACCTAAACCAGTTCCCTTACCCACTGGTTTAGTGGTAAAAAATGGATCGAATAAGTGCTTCTTCACATCTTCGCTGATACCTGGTCCATTATCCCTAATCCGAATCGCCACGCAGTTATTTTCGGTTACTTCTGTGCGAATCGTAATTTCGAGATTTTTGGCTGCATTTGCCCGATTTCTGACCTCCGCAGCGGATTTTTCCACCTCCATTTCTATGGCATCGATGGCATTACTCAACAAATTCATAAATACTTGATTTAACTGACCAGGATAGCACTCTATTTTGGGTAAATCTCCGTATTGTTTAATCACATTAATAGGAGGGCGATCGGGTTTATTTTTGATGCGGTTTTGCAAAATCATCAGCGTGCTTTCTATCCCTTCGTGAATGTCCACTTTTTTCATTTCGGATTCGTCAAGTCGGGAGAAAGTACGCAAACTTAAAACTATATCCCGAATGCGATCGGCTCCTAGTTTCATTGATGAGATGATTTTTGGGTAATCTTCAAGAATATAATCAAGTTCGATGGTTTCTATTTCATCTAAAATTGCTGCGGTAGGCTCCGGGTATTCCTGTTGATAAATTTGGATTAGTTTCAGCAGGCTTTGAGTGTATTCGCTGGCGTAAGTAAGATTACCGTAGATGAAATTTACGGGGTTGTTAATTTCGTGGGCGACACCAGCCACTAACTGTCCCAAACTCGACATTTTTTCACTCTGAATTAACTGAGATTGGGTGCGCTGGAGTTGGTGCAAAGTTTCTTCTAACTGTACAGCTTGAGCTTGAGCTAATTTGGCCGCAGTGCGGGTTTGGGTGTAAAGTTCGGCATGATCGATCGCGATCGCAATTTGAGCAGCCACTCCTTGCATCAGTTCCACTTCAGAATCGTTCCACTGTCGCATTTCCCCAGCTTGATAGCAGCCAATGGCCCCAATATCGCCGGAAGTAGTTTGAATTGGCAGCACTAGCATGGAAACGACTCCAAATGTTTGATGAATTTCGCCTATTTCTCGATTTGGTAAACTGCTAATATTATTAATTTGCAAAGTTTTCATCTGCCCCATATGCTGGGCTATAATACTAGAATTTTCGTCTACAAAACAGGCACCCAAAAAGCTGAGTAATGCCGGATTTTTGGCTTCGCAAGTTACTTCCCAAACTGCTGAATTATCATGGGAGCGATACCAAGCAAAAATGCACCAATCTAGCTGCATGAGATGGCGAATTTCTGCTACGGAAGTTTCTAAAATAGTCTCTAATTCTAAAGAATTGCGAATTTGGCTAGCAATTTGGTTTAGCAGTTGTTCGCGTCGAGCTTGCTGTCGGAGTGTTTGTTCCGATCGCAGTAAGACTTCTTCGGCAAATTTGCGATCGCTCAAATCTTGGACTACTGCTTGGATCATTGTTTCATTGCCGACTTGGATGATTGTCAGCACGACTTCTGCCGGAAAATCCGTACCGTCGAAACGCTGGTGAAGCCAATCAAAACGGTTATGGCGGCGTTCAAAGGCGATGGCTATCATTTCATTAGCCTCACTCAAAGATGCTTTGCCACTAGGTTGGAAAGGTGGCGAAAATTGACCAGGATTCTTACCTACAAACTGCTCTTTGCCCGTGCCTCCAAATAGTTCTAGGGTGGCATTATTGACATCACGAATCCCATTTTCATCTAACATTAAAACAGCCAAACTGGTTAATTCGTAAAGCGAGCGAAATTTAGCTTCCGACTGCTGCAATGCTGCTTCTGCTTTTTTGCGATCGGTAATGTCGGCAATCATCGCCAAAGCACCGATATAGTTTCCCTGTTGATCTAGCATGGGATTACTAGAAACTATCGCCCACAAATCACTGCCATCTCGGCGACGGAACTTGAAATCATGTTGTTCGCGGATGCCTTGACGACGGCGATCTAGATTTGCTTGAGAGATGGCAATACCTTCTTCATCCATGAAATTAAATAACGGCTGTTGCATCATTTCCTCGGTGGTGCAGCCAAGCATATCAGCCATTTTTTGGTTCACAAAAGTAGTCTTACTCTCGGCATCAATCATCCAAATGCCTTCGTCGGCTGTCTCTACAATGCACCTATATTTTTCCTCGCTTTGCCGGAGTGCTTCCTCGGCTAATTGACTGTCAGTAATGTTTTGAGTCATCAGCAATCCGCCGGTGATTTCTTGCCGTTCATTTCTGACTGGCAAAGTATAGGCTAGGTAAGTGCGATCGTTATAATTAAATTCAGTTACCACGGTTTCTCCACCTAGTGCAGCCCGATAATTGGGTTCCACAGCAGCGCAGAATTCTGGAGGAAATATTTCCCAAATTGTCTTGCCTTCCATCAACTCTTTAGAAAGACCAACTGCTGCTAATTCTTTCCCTTCTACAAGGGTATAACGCAATTCTGTATCAAATAGCATCACCGCACCGTTAGGAAAATTGCTTGCCATAGTGCGGTAGAGTTGTTCGCTTTGTCGTAGGGCTTCTTCTGCTTGTTTGCGAGGGGTAATTTCAATAACTACTGCGCCAATGCCGATCGCCTCGCCACCTGCATCTAGTAGGGGAAAGTAAGAGGCGACGATGTGTGCCATTACTCCGGGCTGTCTCACTTTTTCCGCGCTGAGTTCGATATTGAGTACGGGTTCTTTTGTCCGCAAAATTTTCTGGTATAAAGGCTCGACGATGGGAGCGAGATCTGGTATGATTTCCTGCACAGTCTTGCCGATGTGGTCGGCTGGGCTGGCATCATTCATTTCTGCTAACATTTTATTGATTTGTACGAATCGCAGTCCATCGTCCAAAATGGAAAGTCCTGCCGGCGCATCCTTGAAAAAAGCATCAAATCGTGCTTGTCGCACGGCTAATTCTTGTTCTAAAGCTTTGCGATCGCTAATATCTGTTAAATAGCCAATCATCCCTATAACTTCTCCCATGGTGTCTTGCAATAGCGAAAGCACGAGGTGAGAATAAAAAATTTCTCCTGATTTACGACGTGTTATAACTTCCGTTTGATACTCACCTTTTTTTTGTAACACGCCGATCACTTTTTTTAACAAAATCTGGTGTTGTTCGGGCGGGTAAATGAGAGAAATATGCTTTCCTAATACTTCACTTTCTTGATAGCCGTATAACCTTTGGGATGCTTGATTCCAACTGGTGATGAGACCATCCATATTTGTACAAATCACCGCTTCTCGAATTTGGTCGATAATTTGACTGTGGTGACGCAACTTTGCTTGAGTTTGTTCAAGTTCGGCGATGGTTTGTTGGAGTTGTTCCTGAGTTTTTGCCAGTTCCGTAGTTCGCTGAGCTAGTAAGTTTTCTCGATTGAAATTGCTTGGCTGCGACAAAGATGCCGAGAGTAAGATACTGTTTTGAACCCCCTCGTTGCCAATTTTTTCAGCAGTCAGCCACAGCCCAGGCTCTCCCTCTATTTCCACTGTCCACTGGGAAACGCGCACAGGTACGAGATGACCGTCTTTGTGTTGGTATGCTGCTGCACAGTGGTCTGTGCAGTTATGCTGGAGCTGATTTTCTGGCTCTTTTTTGTCTTGGGCTGTACATTCTGTGTGCAAAACTGCCCAGTAGTTGAGAGTGAGAGTTGTTTCAACTGTGTGGCCGATAATTGCTGCAAAGGCTGGATTTACGTCCAAAAAAGTCCCGTCCATCCGACACAAGGCAAGCCCCATGGGACTGATTTCTAATAATTTGCGGTGGCAGGGATCGCTCCGGTCTTCTCCTAGCTGGCTTGGCATCTGACCTGTGTGGGAGGGGCTAACTAATTATAATCTACTTTTATATTTTTTTTATCTTGTGATTTTTATCACTATTTCAGCAGTCAGTAGTTATTGGTTATTGGTTATTGGTTGTTTGTTATTGGTTAGATCAATTCCGGTTGTATCGGAATGATTTAACCGCGAAGGCGCGAAGTGCGCGAAGCAAGAGAAGAGAGAGTTTAATACAGGACGATGAAGAGAGGATTTTATATTATTGGTTGTTGGTTATTGGTTTTTGGTTGTTAGTTATTGGCGATGCCGTGTCTTTCGACTCTGCCAATAACTAATAACCAATCACTAGGTGTAATTAATCGCGGGCTATGCCTTCGGCTCGCGCTGCCAACTGCACTGCACTAGCGACAGCAGTGGCAACTCGCTCGTCAAATACAGAGGGTATAATGTATTCTTTGTTCAGCTTGGAAGGGCTGACTAAAGAGGCGATCGCATAAGCTGCTTCCAAATACATATTGGTGGTAATCGTGGCAGCTTTGCAGTCCAAAGCACCTCGGAATATGCCCGGAAATGCCAAAACATTGTTAATTTGATTCGGGTAATCGCTACGCCCAGTTGCCACGATCGCCACATCATCCATGATTAGTTCTGGCTGAATTTCGGGAATCGGATTTGCCATGGCAAACACAATCGGATTCTCGGCCATGGAACGCACCATGGAGCGGGTCAGAACTCCGGGGGCGCTGACTCCTAAAAACACATCGGCACCGGCGATCGCATCTTCCAAGGTCCCGCCCGAAGCCACGGCAAACTCTAGTTTTTCTGGGTTCATGTCTGTGCGGTCTTTGGAGAGGACACCTTTGGAGTCGCACATGATGATGTTTTCTGCACCTGCTTTGCGTAACAAGCGGGCGATCGCCACTCCAGCGGCACCGGCTCCGTTAATCACAATGCACACTTCGGACATCGATTTTTGTACTAATTTTAGGCTATTAATTAAGGCGGCCAAACTCACAATAGCAGTGCCATGTTGGTCGTCATGAAAAATCGGGATATCTAGAGTTTCCCGCAATCTTGCTTCGATTTCAAAACAGCGAGGTGAGGAAATATCTTCGAGGTTAACGCCGCCAAATACAGGGGCGATATTCTGGACTGTCCGAATAATTTCCTCAGTATCTTGGGTATTCAAGCAGATAGGAAAGGCATCAATTCCCGCAAATTCTTTAAATAGCATGGCTTTGCCTTCCATGACTGGCAGTGCAGCGGCCGGACCGAGGTTTCCCAGTCCCAAAACGGCGCTACCATCGGTAACAATCGCCACAGTATTTTGTTTGATTGTCAGGTTGTAAACTTGCTGGGGGTCCTTGGCGATCGCCATACAGATGCGACCAACTCCAGGGGTGTATGCCATTGCCAAATCGGACTGGCGTTTGAGGGAAATTTTGCTTTCAACTCGGATTTTGCCACCGCGGTGCAAGTTGAAGGTGCGATCGTATACATCGAGCACTTTGATATTGGGCAGTGCTTTCACTGCTTGCACTATTTCTTCGCTGTGTTCGGTGCTCGAAGCATCGACAGTGATATCGCGAGTTGTAGTGGCGCGGGTTTGCTCGATTAAGTCAATTTGGCCAAAGTTGCCGCCAACAGAGCCGATCGCGCTGGTGACGCCGGCCAGCATTCCCGGCTGGTTTGGCAGAGAAACGCGAATTGTCAAACTAAAGCTAGGATTCGGTGTCAGTTTTACGCTCATGGCTGAATTAAAGATTTGAGATTTCAGAATTTCGATCTTAGATGGAATTACTAACTTTATCTCAAAAATTTAATAATTTAAACTTCAAACATAAATTTTTAATCTCTGTTTGCTGGTGGCGATCGGGTTTTCCCTAAATAGCTATAAATTCCTGTTGCTGTCTTTTGATGCGAGACGCTTGGGGAATTTATGCCGCTTTTTGATAGCCAAAGTAGCGAACCAGGAAACACAAAGATTTGAAGAACGAATAAAATCAATGACTAGATCGATGCCAAAATTTCCTAACTGTGGAGAAGCTTGCTATAGATGCACCGCTGTTGGAGACGGCAGGTAATATTCAGATCAACTGACAAGCTGGCATTTTATTGATAACAGTTGCTGCGCCGCCGAGCGCGACCTTTGATAACGATCGAATTACCTGCACGTTTGGGCTTTGAAGAGAAATGCAATACAGCTTAACTGTGGGTTGCTAATTGTAGATTTTAGCGATCGGCTGTTTCACAGTCACACAAAATAGAAAAGAATTTACAAGCTAGACAATCAGTGGGAACTTTTTCTAAGTTTTGTCGATCGACAGTTTCTAGGGCTGCACTGTCGGCGGGCTTGACGCAGAGAGCAACTTGTCCGACTCCAGCCATAAGTTCGGCAACCCGATCTAAAATACTTTCCATTTTGTTAATCAGTTGCTCGGCTGCTTCCAGCGTCGGCGCGATAATCAAAAAGGTTTTGACTCCTTCGGGACTGGGTGCGAAGCCGAGGGTACACTCGCGTAATAGTGCTTGAGTTGAGAGACTCAAAGGGTCATCGAAGCGATCGATTACAGCTTGATAAAAGGCTTGAGTCAGAGAACGATCGCCAAAAATAGGTTGAGATAACATGGCAACTTCCTTTGGTAGGATCTTTAGGAGGATTGAAAAAATTTTAACATACCTTAATTTAATCGATTTAATTAAATTTGAGCGCGATCGAGATCGTCAACTAAATGTGATTTTTGAGGATTTGTGTAGCGTTCGCAACTGTGATAAAATCTGTTATGTGTTATCACGGCGAATAATTGACATCCCCAGACTAACGCCCCAGAAAAGTAAAAATATTCCTAATTTTGGCTCTACTTATACAGTATGTTCTCAACCACATCCCAGTTAAAAGCAAGATTTGACAAAGCATTCACCACAGCATTCGGGGAAAATCTAGCAGGTACCGATCCGATGCTGACAGCAGCAAGCAATCCCAACTTTGGGGATTTTCAGTGCAATGCGGCGATGAGTTTGGGGAAAAAGTTAGGAAAGCCACCACGGGCGATCGCCCAAACCATCATCGAAAACCTCGACATCGCCGACATCTGCGAAACCCCAGAAATTGCTGGCCCTGGTTTTATCAATTTAAAACTCAAACCGGCTTATTTGGAAGCGCAAGTTAGGGCGATCGCGATCGACCCCCGTTTGGGAATCGCACCCACAGAAACACCTCAAAAAGTGGCGATCGACTTTTCCAGCCCCAACATCGCCAAAGAAATGCACGTCGGGCACCTGCGATCGACTATTATCGGAGATGCGATCGCCCGCATCCTCGAATTTCTCGGCCACGACGTCATCAGAATCAACCACATCGGCGACTGGGGAACCCAATTCGGGATGCTCATCGCCTATTTGCGCGAAGTTCACCCCGAAGCATTAACAACTGCTGACGCTCTAGATTTAGGCGATTTAGTCGCATTTTACCGCCAAGCAAAACAGCGCTTTGATGCAGACGAAACCTTCAAAGAAACCGCCAGACAAGAAGTAGTAAAACTGCAAGCCGGTGCCGAAGACACCCGTCGCGCCTGGAAATTGCTGTGCGATCAATCCCGCCGCGAATTTCAAGTAATCTACAATTTACTCGACATCAAATTAACGGAACGCGGCGAATCATTTTATAATCCGTTATTACCCGCAGTAGTCGAAGATTTAACCAGTCTCGGTTTGCTAGTAGAAAGTGACGGTGCAAAATGCGTTTTTGTAGACGGTTTCACCAATAAAGAAGGCGAACCATTGCCGCTAATTGTCCAAAAAACCGACGGCGGCTACAACTACGCCACCACCGATTTAGCCGCCATCCGCTACCGAATCAAAGAAGACGGTGCAAAACGGATAATTTATGTCACTGATTCAGGACAAGCCAACCATTTTGCCCAAGTATTTGCAGTAGCGAGAAAAGCCAATTGGATTCCCGAAGATGTCGAAATTGTTCATGTTCCCTTCGGTTTGGTATGCGGAGAGGATGGTAAAAGACTCAAAACTCGTTCTGGGGATGCAGTGCGGTTGCAGGATTTGCTCGATGAGGCGATCGTGCGAACCCGTGCAGATTTAGAAACAAGATTAGCAGCAGAAGAAAGACAGGAAACAGAAGAGTTTATTGCTAACGTTTCTGAAGTAGTTGGTTTGAGTGCAGTCAAGTACGCCGATTTAAGTCAAAACCGAGCAAGTAACTATGTCTTTAGTTACGACAAAATGCTCGCTTTGCAAGGAAATACTGCACCTTATATGCTCTATGCTTACGTGCGCGTGCAGGGGATTCGCCGCAAAGGTGGGATTGATTTTGATAATTTAGATGCTGGTGCGAAAGTGATTTTGCAGTCTGATGCGGAGTTGGTATTGGCGAAGCATCTATTGCAATTGAATGAAGTTCTCGGTTCTGTGGATGGGGATTTATTGCCGAATCGAATTTGTCAGTATTTGTTTGAATTGAGTCAAAAATTCAATCAATTCTTTGAACAATGTCCGGTGTTGAAGGCTGAGGAACCGTTGCGGAGTTCGCGGTTAGTTTTGTGCGATTTGACGGCGCGGACTTTGCAGTTAGGCTTAGGATTGTTGGGGATTCAGGTATTGGAGAGAATGTAATATCAAATTCGCTCTTCATCGCAATTATTCATCTCTTTCTCTTCTCTTTCTCTGTGTTCTCTGCGTTCTCTGCGGTTAAATCATTCCGATCCAACAAAGGAGGATTATTCTGTGTCAATGCCTTCCCACAGTTCAGAAAGCGGCACAGTCTGCCCTGTCATTGCTTCGTGCCATCCTTGACGAAAACACTCTTCTGCTGACTTCAGTGGTTCACTATCAGAAATAACAGTGACGCGAACTGTATGGCCAGCTAGTTCTGAAGCATGGGTAAGAATTTCTTCCCATGCTCCCTCTAGTTCTAGTATTTGTCGTGTCATTTTTTTTGATTTAAATTTTTAACCGTCTGAACGATCGCTACCCTCTTGATCTTGTATTTCTTCAGGAATAATGGCATCATTCAACTGACTGATAATTTGTATAATTTGTTCTGCTGAAATATCCACTTGTTCTGATTTTGCATAAATACTCATCAAGAAGATTGCTGTAGGCATCCGAACGTAATATATTAGTCGATAGCCAGCACTTTTGCCCTTTTTGATATCGGTGTTTTTGACTCGCACCTTAAACACAATATCATTAATTCCCGGTATTCGATTTCCCGGCAATTCTCCAACTTGAAGTTGTTCAACAATTGGCTGAACGTCAGAGCGAATGTGGCGGTACTTTTTGGACAGTGCGCGTAAATTGCGCTTAAATTCATCCGCAAAGTACACATTAATTGAAGAAGACTCACTCTGCATCAATACCTTCCCACAGTTCCGATACAGGTCTAGTTTTTCCTGTCTTTATTTCGAGCCATGCTTGCCGAAAGCTCTCTTCTGGAGATGGGAGTGCCTCTTCATCTTCGTTAGCAAGAACGATGATGCGGACTCGCCGACCGGCAAATTTTGCAGCTTGGGCGAGAATTTCTTCCCACGTTCCCTCTAGTTCTAACACTTGTGCTGTCATTTTTTTGATGGAATTGTGACTAAGTTTATTTTAGCATAGAAAGAAGTGCGATCGAGTACAATGACAGTAGCTTAAGGAATTATGGAGAAGAATTTAGAATTACTTTAATACCTTTTTCCAATCTCTTAATTTCCGTCCATTGCGAATCAATCCAGGCTCTTTCAGCCTGACGTTGTGCAGGTGTTTCTTGCTGATATCTATCTTGCTTTTCCAGAAATTCATTGTAAAATCTCAGGGCTTTAACTAAAGCTCTACTTCCATGGTATAATCTGTCATCAAAGATTGAATTGATGAAATTATAAATCGCGGTTGAAACCTGCTTTTTAAAATTTACAACCTCTTCCCAAAAAAGATCGCCTAAACTGTGGCTAATCTTTACTGGTATTTTCAAGGAATGGAGTGAAGTAGCCGAAATTAGGAGACGGCAGTGCCCATAGGTGTCAACTTAAGCTGTCAGCGCATTAAGTCTGTTAGTCATCCCGCCAGTCCGACAGGGGTTTAAACCCCTGTCTCATAGAAGACAGTCGGTTGAAACCGACTGAATATTTGCCTGAAACCAATACAGATCAATTAACTCTTCAGTCCTCTTTGAGAGGACTTTCGCTATGAGACAGGGAATTCATTCCCTGTCGGACTATTGGTTTTACCTTAAGTTGACACCAATGGGCAGTGCCGTGTCCCTACAATATTTTGGGTAGGGACACGGCATTGCCCATTAGTGTCAACTTAACGTCAAACCCAGTCAGAGACTGTTGTTTGACTATTAAGCCTAGATCCCCCCTAGCCCCCCTTAAGAAGGGGGGGACAGGAGTCTTCTCAAAGTCCCCCTTCTTAAGGGGGATTTAGGGGGATCTGGACTAGGATATAAACGAGATTTTTCAAGGCTTTCAGGCTTAAGTTGACACTAATGGGCATTGCCGTCTCCTCTATATCATTCCGGTTCAACCGGAATTGATATTACTCAACTCTTCATTTCAAATAAGGTGTTTTGTTAACAACCAAAGTCTCTAGAATGCCTTTAAACATGGTTACGACAATTTGGCGATCGTTATCTCTGACAAATATATCGTAATTGGGACTTGAATTAATCTCAATTAACCAGTAATCGCCATTTTGGTCGATCGCAATATCAAAGCCACCATAAGTAACGTTGATTTCCGCAAACACTGGCTGCACAAAGCTTTCAATCTCTGAGAGAATCTTTGAATCACTTATATGCTGAGCTTTTGCTCCCTCCCAGTGCAGTGGGCTTAAATTACCCATAAATTTAGCGCCTAATTTATCTTTTTCATAGAGCAGAACTAGCTTTTGATTGCTAAAAACCGCCCGATATTCATGGCGAATATCAATGTAATCTTGAGCTAGGCAAACATAGTCATAATCTTTGCTATTGACATTAAATACTGTTTCAATAGCTGCTTGAATTTGCTCCGGGGTTTCACACAGGAACACATTGTTTCCAGCGGAACCTCGATTTCTTTTGATAATCAGGGGCAATGAAAATAATTTACTCACCTCTGTGGCAATTTCTTGACATTTTTGAATTTTCAAATATTCTCGATATTTTGACTCGCAAAAAGGAGATAAAAAACCCATTGTTTTTGGGGTTTTAATTTTACCATTCAACAGTTGATAGGTATATTCTTTATCTTTAAATATTTGGACTATGGGTGCGCTATTAAACGGTGTAATATAATTTACAAAGTAATAGTATTGACCAGAATGTTGAATTCTGATTAAGTTTTGGTTGGGGGCAAGAATTTCATAATTGATATTTAACTGTTGACAAGCTTCAAGCACCAGACTGATATTAGTTAGCATAATGTTAAGTGGAAGGAAAAAACTATTCTCAATGCCCGATGCCCAATGCCCAATGCCCAATATCCTACAATGAGATTAGCCCGATCGCACAATCTGATCCCTACACACCCGAAAATCGATCGCACTGGGGGGAAAATCGCCCTGAGTCTGGGCAGGATTCCGAAAATAGCCAAAAGTTAAGAGTAGAATAGTCCAAGAGCCGATCGCTCGATCGTAGTCTACAGCGAAATATGACCCCACCGCAGCCGCCCCACAAACCTCGAACCGTCTTGGGTGCTATTACTCAAGCAGTCCAGACTATCGCCAAGGTTAATTTTAACCAGCTAGTGCTGAAACCGAATGCCAAAGTCCCCGAACTATGGGTGCAGGATGCCGGTGCTACCAAGGCCGAGGTTTATCCGCTATTGGGCGATCGATATCTTTTAGGTCGATCGTCCAAATCCTCTGATATTGTCATTCGCAATGCCGTAGTCAGCCACCTACATTTATCCCTATCACGGGATACGACGCGCCGCACTCCTTTTGTCATCAAAGACGAAGGTTCTACCAACGGAATTTACCGCGGCAAAAGGCGAATTCAAAGTATGTCCCTGCGTCACGGCGATGTATTTACTTTAGGGCCACCAGAACTCGCCGCTGCTGTCAGAATTCAGTACATAGATCCGCCACCTTTGTATTCAGAAATTTTGCGCTACAGCTTTTATGGAATCAGCGGTGTCACGGCTTTAATCGGGATGGCGATCGGCATTGAATCGACCAAATTTCAAGTACGTCCTCTGCCGAGAAGTGTCAACGGGCCAGTGATTGTGTACGCCCGTGATGGTCAAACTCCCCTGCGTCCTCCTCAAAATAATGCTCACTTAGAATTAAAGAAATTACCCGATTTTTCTCCTTATTTAGCCAAGGCAGTCATGGCTTCAGAAGACAGTCGCTACTACTGGCATTTAGGAGTAGATCCCATCGGCGTTTTGCGTGCACTTTTAACCAATTTTCGTGGAGGAGGAATTCGCGAAGGAGGTAGCACTCTGACACAGCAATTAGCTAGGAGTTTGTTTCGAGATTATGTGGGGACTCAAGATTCCGCGGGGCGCAAATTTCGAGAAGCAGTAGTTGCATTAAAGTTAGAAAGTTATTACAGTAAAGACGAGCTATTGCTGACTTATTTGAACCGGGTGTTTTTGGGAATTGACCTTTACGGTTTTGAGGACGCATCTCGGTTTTATTTTGGCAAATCTGCCAAGGATTTGAGTTTGTCAGAAGCGGCAACTTTAGCGGGAATTTTGCCTGCTCCCAATAGTTTTAACCCGATTCAAAATTATCAGTTGGCGGTGCAGTATCGCGATCGCGTAATCGAACGGATGCGGGCGATGGGTACAATTTCTCAGGAAGAAGCCGATCGCGCGAGGCGATCGCGAATTGAGATCAACCCAAAAGCGCGGGAATTTTTGCAAAGTACGATCGCTCCTTATTTCTACAGTTATGTATTTGACGAATTAGAATTTTTACTGGGGGAACAGTTAGCCAGAGAAGGTAATTTTATTGTAGAAACAGGCTTAAATCCCACACTCCAAAAAGTAGCAGAAAGTTCCCTCAGAAATGCTGTAGAAAATACAGGAGCAAGGGATGGTTTTTCCCAAGGAGCCCTGGTAACTCTCAACACAGCCACTGGCGAAGTATTAGCTTTAGTTGGCGGTGTCAGTTATCTACAAAGTCAGTTTAACCGAGCTACCCAAGCCTTGAGACAACCAGGTTCTACCTTTAAGATTTTCACCTATGCAGCCGCCCTAGAACGGGGAATTTCCGCCAATAAAGGTTACTCCTGCGAACCCCTTTCTTGGGGCGGACAAAGTTACAGTGGCTGCGAAAGAACTAGCGGTAGTGCAGATATGTATCGGGGTTTAGCACAGTCAGAAAACGCCATTGCTTTGCGAGTAGCCCAAGATGTTGGTTTAGATAATGTAGTGCGAATGGCCAAGCGTTTAGGAATCACTTCTCCCTTGCGTTCAACCCCTGGATTAGTATTAGGTGAAAGTGAAGTTAACGTATTGCAATTAACCGGGGCTTTTGGGGTTTTAGCCAATCGGGGCTTGGGCAATCGCCCCCATGTAATCAAGCGAATTATTGATAGCAGCGATTGCGAAGATAGAAAAAACTTTAAGAATTGTCGCGTGGTTTATGACTATCAAAAAGATGGAGTTGCCAATCAGCAATTAGTTTCGGAAGTCGTAGCAGATACCATGACAGATATGCTGCAAGGAGTGGTGCGGGGAGGTACTGGTAGCAGTGCGGCTTTGGGCTTGGGAGAAGCGGGCAAAACTGGCACAACTAATGATAACAAAGATTTGTGGTTTGTCGGTTATATTCCGAGTCAGCAATTGGTGACTGGAGTTTGGCTGGGAAATGATGATAATTCTCCAACTCAGGGAGGTAGTCGAGATGCGGCTCAATTGTGGGGGGATTATATGCGACAGGTGGCGCGTTAATCGATCGGGAGATATGAAACAGATTTGCTATAATTTCTATTATCGGTAATTGTCAAAACTTATGATCCAAGTTTCACCCAAGCTCGTAAACTTCGAGGAATTTGTGGAGTGGCTACCTGAAAATTCGACGGTACGCTACGAATTGCATAACGGAGATATTGTTGAGATGGCACAACCAGTAGGCGAACACGAGGAAGTTACAGGCTTTCTGACAATCAAAATTTCCGCTCAAATCGATCGTCTGGGATTGCCATACAGTATCCCCAACAAAGTGATAGTTAGACCTCCTGAAAAAGATTCTGGTTATTTCCCTGATGTGTTGGTGCTGAATCGTGCAAATGTGGTAAACGAAACATTGTGGAAAAAACAATCTATCCTCAGTTTTGGTGCATCGATACCTTTGGCGATCGAGGTTGTGTCAACCAATTGGCGCGATGATTACTATTTAAAATATGCTGATTATGAGGAGATGGGTATTCCTGAATATTGGATTGTGGATTATGCTGCGTTGGGTGGACGTAGTTTTATTGGCAATCCGAAACAACCGACTATTTCTGTGTGTAACTTGGTTGATGGTGAATATCAAGTCCTCAAGTTTCGAGATAATGACCGGATTGTGTCGCAAGCTTTTCCCGATTTGAATTTGACTGCAAATCAGATTTTTGGAGCTGGTTTAGTGTAAATTGGGATTTTTTTTACCGCAGAGGGCGCAGAGGGCGCAGAGTAAGATAAGAGAGGGATGACTCAATCCGATCTCTGTCAATTTGAGATCGGAATATTGATATATGGATCACAACAATCCGCGATAACGGATAAATACTAACATTACTGCCCAGGAACCCAAGGCGACTTTGAGTGCAACTATGATATTGAGTAAGGGGAGAATGCCGCCGCTTAAAAGCGTGCCTAATTCTCCGTGGGGTAACTCATATCCAGACAGAGTGATTACTGAGAGTACAATAAAAACCAGTACGGAAACTTTCTCCCAAGTCGCGGCGTGCCACTTTTTGTATATGTCTTGCATCGCCTGGGGTGATGAGGTAATGGCGATGAGTCCGATCGCGGTTCCGCCCGCTACACCGGCTGCAAAACCACCGCCGGGACTTAAGTGCCCGCGAATTGCTAATTCTACACCCACCAATGCCGCAATTGTTGCTCCCAATCGTGCCAAAATAATCGATGGTCGATCGGTAAATTGATAAATCGCGCAGGACGGCTGTTCATTGGCGAGTAGATAACTTGCGCCCAAAATGGCGATCGTAAATACTACGACTTCAAAAATGGTATCGTATAATCGGTTTCGCAAAATGATACCCGAAACCGCATTGGATACTCCACTATCTTGGACAACCAATTCGACGATGGAACTTTGCTGCGATAATAATAAGTCGCCTGTTGGATTAGCAATAAGCAGCATTTTCACAAACAGCGCTATTCCAGCTACAATGTAAACCCATTTCATCAATGATTCTCCTCTATCTCTGGTGTATTCACATAGGTTAGGGTTGTCCGTGGTGATGCAAGTTCCGTTTGCATGATGTCATAGACGCGCCGAACTCTAATTACGGTGTTATAAGGTTGCACTTCGCCACTTTGTTCTAGTTGTTCTTGTGGGGAACAAACAGCATGAACTTCTTTTTCCATCAGCGCCCGCTCTAATGCTTGTGGAGTCGCATAGGGAACCAATTCCAGACGCATATGGCGTTTCTTGAAAACTGCACGAATGTCATCTATCACTTGCTGAAAATGACCTGTTTTTTTGTCATCTGAGACAGCATCATTCTCTATCCCACCTTGGATGACACCCAGACGCAGCACCAGGGATGAACGCACCGTCACTGCATAAAGTGTAATCGCCAGTAGGGTACCCATCAACGCTTCGGTTAAGCCCACATCCCCCGCGCCCAAGATTGTATATACCAAAGCTGCGATCGCCCCCAATACACCTCGCAGCAGCAATGCGTGGTATGGATTGACCTGAAACACCAGCATACCAGCAGCTAACGGGAGCAGAGCGACGAGGACATAAATATAGCTGTTATCGTTCATAGTTACTCCCTGCATTGGAACAATAGGCTAATACATATCCCAGCATTGTATTCCATATTGCTAAGCAAATGAGGGCAAGAATTAACAGAGGCCATTTACTGGGTATTTTCAGTAACAATCCAACAACAATCAACATCGAGCCAAGGGTATCTGCTACCGAAAGACTGTGAAGTTTATATAAAACCGATCGCTTCCCCAGCAGATAAGAAGTACCCCAAAACCAGAAGAAAATTCCTATACCGATGCAGGTATAACTCAAAACATCTATTACAATCATGCGTCACTAATACGTTTAATTATTTGTGCCAACAACATCAATCCAGCATTACCAACACTGAGGATAATCGCCGCTACCACACCGATCATCCAATCATCGCGCCAGACAGATATAACCAGAGCAATGATTGCCGCCTTAGTTGAAATACTAGCAAAAGCCAACATTGTCTGCCAGATATCATCATCTTTCCATACCTCATACATCGGTATGAGCAGAGCCAAAATCATCAAAATCAAAATCAAGTTGTTCAAGTTCTGCAATTATCTACCCTCCTAACTTAGCCCCATAAAAACTAGAAATTTCCCTCTTCTCTTCCTCTGCGCCCTCTGCGCCCTCTGCGGTAAAAAAAATCCTCAAAAAACATCAGCTAATTACTAGAAGTCCGTCGCACCCGGTGCACTTCGTAAAAACCCTCTTCGTGGTAATTCACAACAATTGTTTTCGGCGTAAAAGTAATCAAAAACACATCAAGGAAGATTAACAAGGGCGATCGATGATTTGGTACTTTCTCCATAATCACATCTTCATGTCTGTGGGGACGGAAGATGAGTTCAAAGGCTTCTATATAAGCTATGGGAATCGCCATCAAGATTTTACCAAATACATCAAACCACTCCTTTAAAGGTTCTGGGGGTGCGTAGCTGCGAGGTAATAGAAAAGCTATGACAATACCGATCGCAATATTTGCCAAACTAAAATCCGCAGTCAGTAAAAACCAGATGCTCAATCTTAATATGAGATGTCCAATCATTTTGATAATGCCATCCAGAATAGTATAAGTGGAATTAGACTCATAAAACCGACCAAATGATCGAATTCTTCTAGGATACGTGGCAGTTTGATTGCCGTGCGTTGAAAAATCAAGAAATAGGCTAACCAACCAACAGCGATAGTGGCGATCGCCTTCAGCATATTTTCCAGCGTATAAGCGTCAACATAAAAAGCATTAGCTGCCATCAATCCACCCAGCAACAGCAACACAGCAGCCCAAAAACCTGGTTTTGCTTCCCCTTGGCCACCACGGGGTAGAAAGATGAACTTAGCAAAGGAAATTGCCGTTCCCACTGCGGCGACATTCATCGCGATCGCTTGCCAAGGTAATAAACTTTTCATCGTCAAAACTTTGGCCCCAAAGCCAACCAAAAAGGGGAAGCCAGAGATTGATAAGCTAGCAATAACTAAAGCAATCCAGATTTTGAGTTCGATCGGCTTCTGTTTCAATTCTTTCAGATTCCGGCTCGGTAACGAGCCAGCAATCAAAAACAGCGAAGATTTGACCAAACCGTGTGCCAGGGCATAAAAGCCGCCCACTTCCGGTGCAGCGAGAATAAAGCCCAACTGCGAAACCGTGTGAAAAGCCAACATCCGTTTGCTATCTTTTTCTAAAACGGCACAGAACACGCCCATTAGCGCCGTCCCGACCCCGAAAATCTCTACAATGGGAGCCACCTCATCCACCATGAGGGCGCAGCGCACGAGGGGATATACCCCCGCTTTCACCACAATTCCTGATAGCAAAGCCGACACCGGTGTTTCAGCTTCCGAGTGAGTTAACGGTAGCCATAGCCCCGATACAAACACACCTCCTTTCACCAAAAGTCCCATAAAAATCAGAGCGATCGCCTCTGGGGGGGCTTTTGCTAATCCTGCAAAACTAAACGAATGACTTGCTTGATAAACCAGCACAGCACCGATTAGATAAAATAGCATTGCCGTGTTGCTAATAAATAGATAGCGCAAAGCTACCCAAATAGAGCGATCGGTTCGAGGATAGGAAATCAACAGAAAAGCCGCAATCCCGCTGACTTCTAATCCGACATATAAACTGATAAAATCCGTAGAGGCAAAGGCGGCATTTAGACTGCCATGCACCATCAGAATCTGTGCATAAAAAAATGCCGACTTATCTGTGGGCCAACAGTAGAGAACAACCGCCGCCGTGACTAGGGCATTGGTTAAGATAAAATAGCCGCTCAAGCTATCGACTAACAAAGTCACGCTGAAATTATTTAGTAACTCCAGCGTCACTGCTGACGGCATTGCAAAAAGCTGGAATGCAAAAGCAGCAGATACAATCGCTCCTAATAGGGCGAGATACTTGTCAAGCTTGGGCATCAAATAAATGATAAACCCGATAAAAAACGGAAATGTAATCCAGGCGATCGTCAGGGTATTCATCTAAAAAACTTCGGTAGTTTGGGAAACCCCATCTTTGCAAGAGCGGGGAGTATTAATGAGTGTCTCTGCAAGAGCGGGGAGTATTAATTAGTGTTATTCATCTCAATTTCGTGAGATTCCAATGTCGGATTATCTCGTGCCAGCTTCATCACCCCTACCAGCATTAAAGCTTGAATCGAAAAGCCGATGACGATCGCCGTTAAGATCACCGCCTGGGGAACCGGATCGGCGTAGGGGACATCTTTGCCTTTTGCAATAATTGGTGTCAGCCAGCCATCTCGCGCTGCTACTACCACATAATAGGCGATCACCCCTGTGCTCATGACATCCATGCAGACGATTTTCATGATCAGGTTTTTTTTCAAAATTATACCAAAAAAGCCGCAAAATACTGTTGCCAATACCAATGCTTCTAACATGGAAATTGCCTGTTGGATAAAGAGTTTTTCGGGTTATATTGGAACTCAAGTAGATTATTTCTAATTGCGTCCAGGATTTATCATAATTGGTATCATGTACCTAAAGCAAGAGATTTTCTCAGTTCAACTCTGCATCGGCGGAGCAATCGCGCTCGCAACAGGGATTAAGCGGGCCCAAATTCAATAAATTCAATCATTCCGCAAAGCTGCGATCGGATCTAAGCGCGCCGCATTCCTCGCCGGAAGCACCCCAGCCAATAAGCCCACAGTAAAAGATAGCCCAAAACCCGCCGCGATCGACCATACTGAAATCACAAACGGGAACTTAAACACTGTCGCAGCCCCAAAGGCGATCGCAATTCCCAACCCAATACCCGCCGTACCCCCCACCGTCGAAACCAAAACCGATTCAGCCATGAATTGAATCAGAATAGCCGCATTAGTCGCACCTACAGCTTTCCGAATCCCAATTTCCTTAGTCCGCTCCACCACAGACACCAACATAATATTAGCAATACCAATGCCGCCAACTACCAGAGAAATTCCAGCAATCGCCACCACCATCACCGTAAACAAACCTACCACATTGCTAAAAGTATTAACAATATCAACTTGATTAATCACTCGAAAATCATCCGGTTGTGGCGGATAAATATTATGACGTAAACGCAAGATATTTTCTACTTGAAATTGAGCATCGGCTAAATCAGACTCCCCGGTAGTTTGCAACCAAAAACCAGAAATAGCAATTCCCGATAAAGAATTTCTACCCACAATCCGAGCCGACATATTTTTCAGGGGAACATACACGCGATCGTCCTGATCCGTACCCCCTACCGACCCCTTGGGTTCCATCACTCCAATCACCTTATAGCGGTTTCCCTGAATGCGAACATCAGCAGATAGCGCATTAGCCCCAACTCCAAAAAGGTCATCTCGCACCTTAGAACCGAGGACAACTACTGGCTCAGCAGCATTCAATTCATCCTCATTAAAAAACCGTCCAGCTTGAGGTTGAATATTCTTAACATCAGGATAATTCAAATCAGTTCCCAAAATAGCAGTAAACGAATTTTGCCCGCCATAAACAACTTGCACGCTTCGCTGCAAAAAAGCGGAAATCGCCTTAACTGCCGGTGCTTGGAGGCCGATCGCCCTAGCGTCATCCCATGTCACAGTAGAAGCAGAACCACTACCCTGACTGACACCACCCGATCGCGAAGCACCAGATAAAACCAATAAAACATTAGTACCCAAAGCCTTCAACTGTTCCTCAGTAGACTTTTGTACTCCTTGGCCCACCGAAGTAATCGCAATCACAGAAGATATGCCAATAATTACCCCAAGCATCGTCAAACTGGTGCGCAATTTATTATTCCATAGCGCTTCTGTGGCCATGAATACAATTTGAATGTTGGAGATTTTGTTGATAACTGGCGGGGTTTTTAATTTCATATTATTTGTTATTAGTTATTTGTTATTAGTTGTTTGTTATTTGGTGGCAACTTCTAATAATTATGCCTAAATTTCACCCTAATTTATCACCTGATGATGCAACCGGAAACGATATGATTTGTGGCACAGTCCGCCGGGGGTTGAAACCCCCGTCTCATAGAAGACAGTCGGTTGAAACCGACTGAAAATTAATCTAAAACCGATGTACATCAACTAACTCTTCAGTCCTCTTTCAGAGGACTTTCGCTATGAGACAGGGATTTCAATCCCTGTCGGACTCTGCGACGAACCAGCTAGCCCCGACTGCGCGGACTGACAACTAACGCAAGCGAGTTCCACCCCCCGGTTGCAAACCCGGAATCCCCCCCGATGATGGACTTTGAGATTTCTGCCGCAAGCCAGGGGGTAAACTAATAAAAACCTTTTCAGTTCCCTGCAAGCCCGATCGCACTTCCGTCTGATCATCAACCGTCATCCCCGTCTTAATCGGCACAAACTGAGGCTTCCCATCTTCACCACCCGTAACATACACCCCCGTTTCCTTTCTTTGGCGAACAATTGCCGCAGTCGGGACAACCAAAACATCTTTCAATTCACCGGCTTTAAACTCCACATTCACATTCATTCCCGATCGCAACAATTTCTTTTCATCATCAACAATCGAAGCTTTCACCTCAAAACTGGTAACATTTTGCTGAACGATCGACTGAGGTGAAATTTGGCTAACTTTACCTGTAAAAGTCTGTCCGGGATAAGCATCAGCTTGAATAGATGCACTTTGGCCAATACGGATTTGAGCAATATTGCTTTCTGCCACATTAGCCACAACCTGATTTTTTGAAGCTAAGGACAAAATCGAAGAAGAAGTCGCCGAAGACACCGCACTACCAGCCGTTGTTGGGGTGACAAAAGCCCCCGGATCGGCATATTTCCGAGTCACAATACCGCTGAAAGGAGCGCGAATTTTCGTATCGTTAATCAGGGCTTGCACGGTTTGGAGACTGCCTTTGGCGGAGAGAACTTGGGCCCGCGCTTGGGCGATATCTTCCGGGCGAGAACCGGCTTGAATTAGCGCCAAAGCTTGCTGTTTTTGCTCCAATGCTGCTTCAGCAGCGGCGATATCTTCCGGGCGCGCCCCCACTCGCACTCCAGCCAAAGCTTGCCGTTTTTGCTCCACTGTGGCCCGCGCTTGGGCGATCTCTTCCGGGCGAGAACCGGCTTGAATTAGGGCCAAAGCTTGCTGTTTTTGTTCAACGGCGGCCCGCGCTTGGGCAATCTCTTCCGGGCGCGAACCAGCTCGCAGCAAGGCTACAGCTTGTTGGGCTTGTCTGACTTGAGTTTGAGCTCGATCGCGCGCCGTGCGAGAAGTATTCACAATTTGGAGAGCAATCGCTCCTGATGTATAGAGTGCTTGATTTCTCTGAAAGTCTTCTTCTGCCTGATTTTTGGCATATTCTGCATCCCTGAGTTTAGATTCAGCTTGGGCGATATCTTCGGGGCGATTACCCTTGAGCAATTTTTGGAGAGTTGCTTGTTGTTCGGCTAATTGCGCTTGGGCGACGGCAATATCCTGACTGCGACTACCGTTGAGTAATTTTTCAAGACTAGCTTGTTGTTCGGTTAGTTGGGCTTGGGCGACGGCAATATCCTGACTGCGACTACCGTTGAGCAATTTTTCAAGACTAGCTTGTTGTTCGGCTAATTGCGCCTTGGCGACGGCAATATCTTCGGCTCGATTACCATTGAGTAATTTTTGCAAGTTGGCTTCGGCTGAGGCTAGTTGTCCGCGATTTTGCGTAAGTTGCCCTTGGAGGTTGGAATCATCCATTTGCGCCAGAATTTGCCCTTTTTCAACGCTGTCTCCTTCTTTGACGAGCAAACTTTTGAGCACTCCTGATGTTTTGGGGCTGACATTAACGCTGCGTTCGGGTACTATTGTGCCGTTTGCTGAAATGGCGATGGGTAAATTCACTCTTTCTACAGCAACGGTTTTTTCCTTGCGCCTGCTTTCCCGGCTGGATTTGACTGTGAGTTGGGTGTAAGCTGTGTAGCCAACTCCTGCAAGCAATCCGGTGGCGAGGAACCCGATTAACCACGGAGTCAGCCCTTTTTTAATTTGAAAGTGCTTTATTAAGTACATATAAGTTAGACCGATCGGGCGTCTGTTTACTTTAGACCGATCGGGAACACAAAACGTTCAATTTAATTGATGATTTTTTTGGTTGAGCGATCGACCTCGCAGTAAATTTTCCGCAATATTACTTAATAAAACTCCCCATCTTCATCAAAAATTTATTTAAACAGGTATTTTTCAGCAAAACTTTACAGATATGCTCTGAAAATACTGTTAGATTTGCTACAAGTGGATGTCACCGTCACCAACAGTGACAATGAAACTCCGGGAATTACAGTTAATCCGACGGCGGGGTTGACTACTGGTGAAGATGGCATCAGCGCAACCAGTGACAGTAACTGGGGTTAATGATAGCATCGCTGACGGGAATATTGACTACAAATGACTTAGAGAACAATACTACCATCAGGCATCATAGTTTTGGTCAAAATAGCTTCCGACAAATTTGCTCCTTTCAAATTTGCTCCTCTCAGATTCGCCCCCGCCAAATTAGCTCCCCTCAAGTCAGCTTTGCCAAGGTTTGTCCACCGTAAATCAGCGCCTTTCAACAAGGCAAAACTCAGATTAGCCCTAAAAAGATAAGCTCCCGTTAAGTGAGCTTCCACGAGATTAGCTTTATAGAAATTAGCACTATAAAAATGCGCCTCAATCAACTCTGCTTGAGTGAGATTGGCTTGACTCAGATTAGCATTATTCAGGTTGGCTCCCGTCGCATTAACTCCACACATCACCGTACCGATTAAGCTAGCATCTGCTAAATCGGTATTTTGGAGATTAGCAGCGCTCATATCTGCCCCGATTAAATTTGCCAGACTCAAATCGGCTCCTCTCAAGTCGGCTTCCTGGAGGTTGGTTCCAGTTAAATTAGCTTTGACTAAGTTAGTTTCCAGCAGTTGGGTACGCGCTAGATTTCCTAGACTGAGATTAGCTTCAGTGAGGTTGGCTGCAATCAATTTAGCTTTGAATAAGTCGATTTTAAACAGGTTAGATCGCCCAAGATGCGCGCCTCGCAGATTGGCTTCTGCCAGGTTGGCTTCACTCAGGTCAGGTTCGATATTTGGGTGAATATTTCTCCATTCAATCCAGGTTACAGCACCCAGTTTCAACAGTGCCAAATGCTCTTTATTTGCCATAATTACTCTCCTTTAATGGCTATTCTTTTCGTCCAAAAATTGCTGGATTGTCCCGCCCGGCCACACCTTCAATTGCCGCAATTGCCGCCTGGGAACCTGCGATAATATCTCGTTCTGCTCCGCCTAGGTACAGCCGTCCAAAACTGCCTACAGCCTGAACCTCTAGAATATTAATAGATGCGCCTTTTTCGGCTTCATTTGCCGCTAGTGCAGCATAGGCTGCCGGTTCTACTTCTAATACGTAAAGCGTTTGTCCCGCCAGCAGTAATTGTCCCCGGCGGGTGCGGTTAATTAATTGCGTTTGGTGGGCGTCGATGTTGCGAATAATTTGGCTGGAAATAACTCGCGGTTTGATACATTCTTCTCTGCGAACTCCGATGAATTCTAGAATCGCTTTCCCCGCAGCCCTGGTTTCCCCCTGCTGGCTTGAATGCACTTCCAGAAGGCCGTACAAGCGTTCGACTATCTGCACTCCAGGGCGCACGGACGCGGATTTGAGGGCGACATCGGTAATTCGGTTAATTTCGATACCGGGCGAGATTTCGATCCACAGCGACGCATCCCCCGGTAGCGGCAAGAATCCGGCCGCGACAGTACCTATGTATGCTGCGTGCTGTGGCTGTAGGTTGTCTAGAAAGACGTAGCTGCGTAGCTCTATGCCCAAAAGTTTTTATCTCCGTCGATCGATCTGCAACTGTTTTCCTTGCAATATCTGAGTGTACCGCACGGTTGACTTGTTTTCTTCCTTGTCCCATCAGATTTCCATACCCCCTCTATCCCCTGTTGATGCTCTACACTAGGGCTCGTTCGAGTGGGAAATTGACCTATAGTAATAGCTGGAATTTACCACAGTTTATGGCTACAGGTGGATTTTACTGGAGTTGGCGATCGATATAGTAGTGATAGTTAAAGATTTTGCCCACAAAGAGCATTTTTAGTTATGAAACGTTCTGATTTATCTAAAGTTATTGGCGCAGGAATTATTGCTGCTGGTTTAGCCATTGTACCAGCTAACTTGCCTGCTGCTGCTCAGACGAATACAGCTCCTGGTACTAATAGCACTACAACTACCACAACTCCTCGCTCGGATGTTTACCGTACAGAGTCCGATCGCGATTTTGACTGGGGATGGTTGGGATTGCTCGGTTTGTCTGGTTTATTCGGTTTGATGCCCCGCAAGGAAACAAAAACTGTCAACTACACTACTACCGATCGCGACCCCTCTGTTCGCACTGAATACTAATGCTACTTTAGTATGTTGGCTATGAGCCTTATACAGGGACAGGGTTTTTTCACCTGTGCGATCGTAAATAGGAATTTAAAAAACCCATCTTTGGGTTTTTTTGTTTGAGGAATTCCGCAAGCGATTACCAAGTCAAGGAATCAGATCCCCGTTACAAAGTAATAGAATCGTATTTACAAACGCCTTCAATTCAGGGCATTCATTTACAGCCTTCATCAAGTCTTGATCTTTTAATATTCTTGGGGCATCCCGCGTTTTACTATAGCTGTCCCGACATTTGCCAAGTTCAAAGATTTCTTGAATGTGTTTAGAAGGCGGTTTATCATGATTAACTTGCTCTGGTTTGCCGCTAGGAGGCGATTTTTTATACTTAGCTAACTCTTGAATTCTGTTCCAAAAAGGTAATAGCCAAGCTTCAAAGTCATGTTGAGCTACATGGGGATAAAATTTAGGATTATTTCCCACCCATGTTTTCATTTTAGCCTTAGCATCTGCTGCATCTTTAAAATCTTTAGTGCCTGTATACACATCAGTTAGTGCTATCACAGCATCAAAACCATCCTGTAACAGATTATCAACAACACGCTTGAGTTTGTCTCCTGTAGGAATGCGACCGCCTTGAGGTTTAGGATCGAGGTCTGGCATTTGCTGCAAACGCGACATCAGAAAAGTTCGCAAGATAGGCATAAAAGCTTTTTCTGTTTTTCCTTCCACTATGATGGCAATTTTCATGGTCTGCCTCCAATGATATTCATTGCCCAAAGCTGATCTAAGCTATAATCTTTTAACCAGTGTTCTAAGTCTATAGAGTCAGCCCAAGCTAGAGTTGTTAATCCATCTTCAGCATTGCAGACAAGCACCTCTTTAGGCTCTAAAAATCCGATCAGTCTATCTGAATGAGTTGTTACAATTAGTTGAGTTCTTTGAGAAGCTTCTCTCATGGCATCCGCTAACAGTTGTAACAACTCTGGATGTAAACTAACTTCCGGCTCATCAATCAGCGTAACAGCAGTCAAATCTCGACTTTGCAGTAGGGTTATTAACCAGAGGAACCGCAGCGTTCCTTCAGATAGTTGGTGCATATAAAAAGGATGAGAAAAATTTCTATCCTTCCAAGTCATTGCTAAAGTTCCTGCCGCTACTGGGGGAAAACTCAACCTTTCAAAATCAGGAAATGCCGCAGCAAGCGTATCTTCGATAATTTCAAATCGATTTGGATCGGTTTCTCGTAGATAATAGAGGCATGAAACTAAATCTTCTCCCTTGCTACCTGGCAAAGTTGCAGGCCGCATAGATTGAGGTAAACGGATGGGACTTTGAGGCGACAAATTTAATTCCCATGCTTTATAGAAACTACATGAAGCTAAATTTTGCCTCAAGGTTTCCGGTTCCCGATACATCTTAGGAACTTGGGCGAGGGATGTTTCGTAAGGATTGTGTTGCCAGTTTGGGCGTAGTAGCTTTTCATCTTCTGGACTAAAATATCTGACATCTAAACCGCGAGATTCAATATATTTAAAAGGTTGAACAGCATCGGGATTGCGCTGTTGAATGAGGGTTTCTAAACCAATTTCATAGAACTGACCTTTAGTTGCGATTTTTAGAGAATAGTTGAGGGGTTCCTGATTTTCTATAGGCATCAATAAGGAGATTAATACACTATCAGACCGATCTAATGTTACCATCTGATTTAGACCGCCCAACTCGGAAATTTTTGATTGTAACTGACCCTTGGCTGATGCTGCTAGAAGTGAGAATATTTCTAAAAAAGAACTTTTTCCAACACCATTAGCACCAATCATGACTGTCAGAGGTCGCATTTCCACCTCTGCTGAAAACAAACGGCGAAACCCATCGATCTTTAGACGCTCAAATGTGTTCATAATTTTTGTAGTTGAGCTTGTAGAATCTTAATATGCACAATTTTACTCCGCCCGAACGCTTTTTTCCATAATGTCTACAATTTGCGATAGTCACTAGGTAATTAAGAATTAATTATTAAAAATCACCAAGTGTTCAAGTCTGTGTCAAAATGATTTTACGAAATTTTCTAAGTTGGAAAACTAACGATGACTGTAAATCCTAAATTGCAGCGCGCATTTGAGCAAGGTCGCGCCCTGAAAATTATCAGCGGTTTGAATAATTTTGATGCCGCCAGAGTTGCGGCTGTTGTCAAAGCAGCGGATCTCGGTGGTGCGACGTTTGTTGATATTGCAGCCGATCGCGATTTGGTAATCATGGCAAAAAAATTGACAAATTTGCCAATTTGTGTATCAGCAGTAGAACCCCAAAAGTTTGTCTCTGCGGTAGAAGCCGGTGCAGATTTGATTGAAATTGGTAACTTTGACTCTTTCTACGCTTCAGGTCGCCGCTTTGAAGCTGCCGAAGTTTTGGAGTTGACTCGCCAAACTCGATCGCTACTTCCCAACATCACCCTTTCTGTAACTGTTCCCCATATTTTGACCTTGGACCAACAGGTGCAATTAGCCACAGAATTAGTCAAAGCTGGCGCTGATATTATCCAAACAGAAGGCGGTACCAGTGCTCAACCAGTTCACGCCGGCACTTTGGGATTGATCGAAAAAGCAGCGCCTACTTTAGCCGCCGCCTTTGAAATTTCCCGCGCCGTATCGGTTCCCGTACTTTGCGCTTCTGGCATCTCCAACGTCACCGCACCGCTGGCTATTGGAGCCGGTGCAGCGGGTATTGGTGTCGGTTCTGCCATCAGTCAACTTAATAGCGAAGTCGCGATGATCGCCGCTGTTCGCAGTTTGGTTGAAGCTTTAGCCAAGGTAGAGCGATCGCACTTAGCTACTTCCATTTAAACAGCTTCCAACTGATATCTTTTAGTCGTTACCAGGCTCTTCCTGGTAACGCAGATACTTTTGCTCTGCCTCAATGATTGGTAAACCACAGTGAATAATCATCCAAAAAAACCTTATTTGGGGAGTTTTCATCACTGGTTTTTAAATTTACTAAAGGCAACACAAATTCTCGGTTATCGCTGACACGCTTTACCTCTACAAGGATGCCATTTTTCTGATAAACAGTATCCTTAAATTGTTTGATTTCAAAGATGTCTGTGTAAGAAGATTTAGTTTTTGTGGTTTTTTTATATTCTTTTTTGTTGCCCGAACCGCTCCCTAAATCTTCTTCCCAAATAAACAATTCTCTGCCTATGACATGACAGGGTAATTCCAAATTTTTTTTGAGGTATGTTAAATAGGTAAGGAGATTTTTAATCCCAACTTCAATACTTTGAGAATTCAATATTTGAGCAATTCTCTGCTCGAATTGTTTGATATCGAACAGGGTAATTCCATCTATACCTGTGACCATTGCGTGTTTAATCAAGTTAAGTTCAGGGATTCCCATCAATAGACGCTGAAGGCTATTTAGTGGTTTCTGCTTTCTACCTGCTACAATAGTTTCATCAAGCTGAATCGGAGGAAGCTCTGCTTCGGAAGCTAGGGATTTGCTCTGGTTTGGACTATCGTCAAATTTAGGCTTTTTAAATCTAGGCTTGTCAAAGTTAGACATAACTGGAGTTGGTGGTACTGGTTTATCAATAAAGTATATCTTGACAGAAGTACATTCGTCTGTAGTACATAGGAGGAAGCTGCGATGCAACTATTAAAGTCCCCTGAAGAATCGGCAGTCTATCAAGGGCAATTTGGCGAGTTTACGATTACTCAAAGCGATCGCACGGGTGTGATAATTTACCGTGCAGGGTTAGGGGTAGCTGCCACTTGTTGGGCGATCGGCACTACCCTCGTACTGCAACAGGGTGACAACCCAACCGCCATCCAAGCAATAACGCCCATTTTTGCTTGTTTCTGGATAGCTTTAGGCGTTAGTTTGGCAACTATTCATATTTACATGATTGCCTTACACCGACTGTTACAAATATTTTGGGCGATCGGTGGCGCGGCCGCACTTTTTATCGCCATACAAAACGCAGAACCCCTAGCTTTAGCAGTTTACGAACATCCAGCAACTTTGTGGGGAATTGGTTTTATTTTTGCCGCCTTAAATGGCATCTATTTCAAAGAAGCTTTCTGTTTCAATCGCTTAGAAACTAAGTTTTTGACTCCCGGAGTTCCGTTCTTAATTATCGGACATATCTTCGGTTTTCTTTCAGGGGAAAACGAACAATTATTACTCGCTGTTTGGGCAGTTTTGTTTATCATATTTGCAGTCCGTAAGTTTTTTCAACCTATCCCCCAAGATATTGGTGACAAAAGCGTGTTTGAGTACCTCAAAAATCAATAATTATTGCAGCATAATCCTAGACACACCAAAATCAAAGAAACCTGGTTTTTTTGTTAAACACAGACCATGAAAATCAGTCTCATACGTCGGCGAGAAAAGTGGGCAATTACCAGGGAAGGTTGGGTAATTGCAATCATGGGATTAATAATTGCAATGATGTTGATAGTCAAAAATATCCATCCGTTTTTGGCGGTAAATTCGCCCGTGAAAGCAGATATTTTGGTAGTAGAAGGCTGGTTGCCAGATTACGCGATCGAAAGTGCGATCGCCGAATTCAAACAAGGCAAATATCGCCAACTAATTACCACAGGAATTCCCTTAAGTAAAGGCTACTACTTAGCTGAATATAAAAATTATGCTGAACTCACCGCCGCCACTTGCATTGCCCTAGGATTCGATCACGATAAAATCATCGCAGTACCCGCAGCCAATGTCCTCAAATACCGTACTGCTGCTTCGGCGATCGCACTTAGAGAATGGCTTACTACCTCAGCTTTAAAAGTGGATGCCATTAATCTGTATTCCTTTGGAAGTCACGCCCGCCGAAGTTGGCTCATCTTTAAACAAGTCCTGCATCCAGAAATTCAAGTGGGAATTATCGCAGCGGAGCCCCAAGATTACAATCCTCAAGAATGGTGGAAATCCAGCGAAGGTTTTCGCATAGTAACAGGAGAAATTATTGCTTATATTTACGCCATTTTTGTAGATTGGAAAATTTAGCTAAAACCCTAGATATTTTGTTCAAGGGTTTGATAATTCCTCGATTCCCCAATACATATCTGAATTATTCAGATGCTACCGGATTTGATATCATATAAAATCCTCTCTTAATCGTCCTGTATTAAACTCTCTCTTCTCTTCCTTCGCGTACTTCGCGCCTTCGCGGTTAAATCATTCCGATACAACCGGATTTGATATCAAACCCCAACAGCCTCACGCAGCCTCAAGCGTTTTTGGTCCCACACTATATCGCTTCGATTAGTGTGGGTACTTCCGTCTGTTTAGCTAAAATTTACTCTTTAGAACCTAAAATTCTACATCCTCGTCGTTTTCAGTCCGCAGTCGCACCGAATCAGCATGAGAAGGCAAACCCTCAGCTTCGGCCAAAACATTAATCGCCTTAGCCATCTTTTTCAGTGCAGTCGGCGAATATTCTATCAAACTTGAATGCTTCATAAAAGTTTCGACACAAAGTGGTGAAGCATAGCGAGGAGCTCCTGAAGTCGGCAAAGTATGATTCGGTCCCGCCAAATAGTCTCCCACCGCTTCCGGTGTCGAGTAGCCCAAGAAAATCGCCCCAGCATGGCGAATTTGCTCCAATAAGGCCCAGGGATCTGCAACTTGCAATTCCAAGTGTTCGGGAGCAAACTCGTTAGAGAGTTCCGCCGCCGCCTTGAGAGACTCAACTACTACGACTAAGCCATAATTGGCGATCGCCTTTTCGGTTAAAGTCCGGCGTGGGTGATTTGCCAACTGTCTGTCTACCTCAGCCACCACCTTCCTCGCCAGCACCGAATCCGCCGTCAGCAAAATCGCCGACGCCATCGAATCATGTTCAGCTTGAGCCAACATATCCGCAGCGACGTGGACGGGGTTAGCATCCCCATCAGCGATAATCAGCACTTCCGACGGGCCAGCCAGAGAATCAATCCCTACAGTCCCGTAAACCAGTTTTTTCGCTAGGGTAACGTAAATATTCCCCGGTCCAGTAATTAAATCCACCTTCGGAATAGTTTCCGTACCGTAGGCCAAAGCCGCGATCGCCTGAGCTCCACCTACGCGATAAATCTCATCAACTCCCGCTTCCTGAGCCGCTACGAGCACCGCAGGATTCATTTTCTTTTCCTGTCCGGGGGGAGTACACATCACCAGTCTCGGAACTTTAGCGACCTTAGCAGGTACCGCATTCATGATCACCGAGCTCGGATAGGATGCCTGACCCCCTGGGATGTAAATTCCCGCGCGATCGACCGGAGTATAGCGCTTGCCCAAAACTACCTGATCCGAGCCAAACTGCACCCAAGACTTGGGGACGCGCTGTCGGTGAAACGCCTCTACCTGTTTGCAAGCTGTACGGATTGCATTTAATAATTCTTTGGGCACCTGCTGGTAAGCAGCGTCCAATTCAGAGCCACTCACACGCAAATCTTCCGCATTTAGGGTCATGCGGTCAAATTCAGCGGTGTAGTGCAGCAGGGCCTTATCGCCTTTGCGCTTTACAGCTTGCAGCACCTCCCGCACGGTGGCTTCTTTGTGAACAACAAGTTCGTCATGGGTGCGATCGCAGATTCGTCGCAGTTCAGCTTGTGCCTCAACCCACTGAGTAATGATTCGCAGCATGGAGATTCGGAATGCCTTCCTTAGGAATTGCCCGCCTGAGAACCGGGTGGCGATGGAGAGGAGAGAAGATCGGAGCAAGAGGGGGGAGAGGGAGAGCGGGAGAAGGGGGGAGAATGGGAGAACGGGAGAAATTGTCTTCTGCCTTTTGCCTTCTGCCTTGTGCCTTTTGCCTTCTGCCTTGTACCTTTTGCCTTCTGCCTTCTGTCTTCTGCCTTCTGCTTTCTGTAAATGCTTCTTGCCGAAGCTAGAATAACCCGTACTCTTTGTTATAGCTTAACTTGGATTTTTCCGGGAATCACATTTTGAGCAGAATATGTGCTATGTTAGTTTTTCTGACGTAATTTTTTTATAAAAAACCCTCAAATATTGTATACTCGAAAATTGCGCGCAATAAACCGTGACTTGTAGAGACCATTGTAGTTTGGTCTCCATCGGGTTAGTCGGTCAGCGTCAAACTCAGTGCCTGCAAGGCGCAGATCTAAGCGATGCCTGTGACTTTAGTCACTGGGTTGTTTAACCTTCGGAAGCCGAGCCGAGCAACGGTTGCGTAAAATCAACCTCTACTATTACAGGAAGCATCCTGTTTGGGTAAATCGGCTGGCTGAATCAAGCATCTCAGTGTCTTCAGACCTGAGAGTCTCAAAAACTAGAGAAAGCAGAGATATTTCTGGAAATTTCTCTGGTAGGGGCAACTATCAATGAATACCTACTTCCAGCAACTGAACTATGGCAAATATTAAGTCCGCCGTTAAACGAGTCCAAATCGCTGAACGCAACCGCTTGTACAACAAATCTTACAAGTCAGCAGTAAAAACCCTGATGAAGAAGTATTTTGCAGCGGTTGAAAAATACGCAGCCACTCCGAGTCCTGAGTTAATGCAAGAAGTGCAACAGCGGATGTCAGAGGCTTACAGCAAAATCGACAAAGCAGTCAAAAAAGGTGTACTCCACCGTAACAATGGCGATCGCAAAAAGTCGCGCTTGGCGAGAACTCTCAAACCCCATGAAGTATCCGTAGCATCTTAAAGAAGCAGGAAGCAGTGATGAGTTAGTTGTTATTTGTGAGTGGTTGTTAGTTTTTAATAGCTAAGAACGGATAACAGATAACCAAGAGCCGACTCTCCCCCTGTCCTTCCTCAAACTCGCTCACTCACCCACTATTCTTTTGACTTGTACTTGTCTCGCTCATGCAGCTCATCGACACCCACGTTCATATCAACTTTGATACGTACAAATCTGAGTTAGAAGCCATTCGAGAACGCTGGCGGGAAGCTGGAGTAGTTCGTTTGGTTCATTCTTGTGTAGAGCCAGAAGAGTTTGCCGGAATTCAAGCAATCGCCAATCGGTTTGCTGAAGTATCCTTTGCCGTAGGCCTCCACCCCCTAGACGCAGGGAAGTGGACAGAGGAGACTGCAAACCAGATTAGGGAATTGGCGAGTCAAGATGCCAGAGTAGTGGCGATCGGCGAAACCGGACTAGACTTTTACAAAGCGGACGATCGAGAACACCAGTTCAAAGTATTTGAAGCACAACTCGCGATCGCCCAGCAACTAGACAAACCGGTGATTATCCACTGTCGTAACGCAGCGGCCCCCATGGCAGAAATGCTGAGGGAATTTTGGCAAACTCGTGGTCCGGTGCGCGGAGTCATGCACTGCTGGGGAGGAACACCAGAAGAAACCCAGTGGTTTTTAGACCTGGGTTTCTACATCAGTTTTAGTGGTACAGTCACTTTTAAAAAAGCCTTGCAAATACAAGAATCAGCTTGTATGGTAAATAGCGATCGGCTCCTAGTCGAGACAGATTCGCCCTTTCTCGCCCCCGTACCAGAACGGGGAAAACGCAACGAACCAGCCTTCGTGTACCACGTAGCCGCGCAAGTTGCTAAATTGAGAGGAGTTTCTCTCTTAACTGTGTCCCAGCAGACAACAGAAAATGCCTGTCGGCTATTCGGCCTTTCACTTTAACTAAAGCCGAACAGAGGAAGGAGGAAAAAAGCCAGTCCCAAAAGAAGTTAGGTAGATTAACAGTAAGACTTTTTCTAAAATATGCTAACAATAGCTTAGATTTGGTAGATGTCTTTATGCGATCTAGAAACTACCGGTAGAGCAGTAAATTCACCTAATTAAACCAAAAATACAGATGAGTAAAAAGCTGGCTGCATAAGTCTTCTTCTTTCTTCCTGACACGATTCGTGACCGGAAACCTGCAAGCTCCCGTAGTCGAAGGGTCGAAGGGTCGCAGAGCCTTATTCCTTCTACTTACTGCCATATCAGTCGGCACCACGAATATGTTATCGTTTGAAGTTGGCCATCGATCGGATTTGCGCCCTATAATCAAAAGAACAAGCCGATCAAGCGTTGGCGCACTACTAGGGCGATAGCAGTTTCCGAGAAACTGCAAGCGAAAGTTAGTATTGCACCGACCAGTCCGGCCAAACAATCAACTAATACACCGGAAAAATACACATCTAAAAAACTGGGGTCTTCAGAAATTTGGCGATAGCTGAAAAGTAAATTCTAGGAATGAAATGTGTAGGGAATTAAAAATAGAACACCAAGAGATCGGCACAAAAAAGATCTCGATCGAAGCCAAAATGAACAATAATCCGCTGCGAGCTACCCGCAAAAATAACCGTTGCAGTAGTTGGTAAGCGATGGAAAACATCATATAAATTCTCTCACACAATCTCTCAAAAAAACGAAAGCAAGGTAAAAAACGCCCCGGTTGGGCACCATGTAAAAAGCTAGAGCTTTCTCAGGAAAAAGGACACCCATGACCAGTAAAGATTACACAGAATTCGCATTCACCTTGCCCGACCTGATCGAAATCCAGCGGGCAAGTTTTCGCTGGTTCCTAGAAGCCGGACTCATCGAAGAACTAGACAGCTTCTCCCCCATCACAGACTACACAGGGAAGCTAGAACTCCACTTCATCGGCAAAGACTTCAAACTGAAGCGCCCCAAGTACGATGTAGACGAAGCCAAACGACGGGACAGTACCTACTCAGTACAAATGTACGTCCCCACCCGTTTGATTAACAAAGAAACAGGCGAAATCAAAGAACAAGAAGTCTTCATCGGCGATTTGCCCTTGATGACAGAACGCGGGACCTTCATTATCAACGGCGCAGAACGAGTCATTGTTAATCAAATCGTGCGTTCCCCAGGGGTCTACTACAAATCAGAAACCGACAAAAACGGCCGCCGCTCCTACAACGCATCTCTGATTCCCAACCGTGGCGCATGGCTGAAATTTGAAACCGACAAAAACGATTTAGTCTGGGTCAGAATCGACAAAACCCGCAAACTCAGCGCCCAAGTCTTGCTCAAAGCCCTGGGACTCACAGACGGCGAAATCTACGACAGTTTGCGCCACCCCGAATACTTCCAAAAAACCATCGAAAAAGAAGGACAATTCGGCGAAGAAGAAGCCCTGATGGAGCTCTACCGCAAACTAAGACCGGGGGAACCCCCCACGGTAGCCGGTGGCGAACAACTACTCAATTCCCGATTCTTCGACCCCAAACGATACGACTTGGGCAGAGTAGGACGCTACAAGCTCAACAAAAAGTTGAACTTGACCGTCCCAGACACAGTGCGCGTGTTGACATCCCAGGATATCTTGACGGCGATCGACTATTTAATTAACCTCGAATTCGACATCGGCTCAACAGACGACATCGACCACCTAGGAAACCGTCGCGTCCGAAGCGTCGGAGAACTGCTGCAAAACCAAGTCAGAGTAGGACTCAACCGCCTAGAACGAATCATTCGCGAAAGAATGACAGTTTCCGATTCCGACTCCCTAAGTCCCACATCCCTGGTCAATCCAAAACCCCTAGTAGCAGCCATCAAAGAGTTCTTTGGCTCTTCCCAGCTATCGCAGTTTATGGATCAGACCAATCCCTTGGCAGAACTGACCCACAAACGACGCCTATCCGCCCTAGGACCAGGAGGTCTAACCCGCGAACGCGCAGGCTTTGCAGTTCGGGATATTCACCCGTCCCACTACGGTCGGATTTGCCCGATCGAAACACCAGAAGGTCCCAACGCCGGACTCATCGGCTCCCTAGCAACCCACGCCAGAGTCAACCCCTACGGCTTCATCGAAACCCCTTTTTACCCAGTCGAAAAAGGAAAGGTGCTGCGAGACAAAGCTCCCGTTTACATGACAGCCGATGAAGAAGATGATTTGCGGGTTGCACCGGGGGACATTAGCCTCGATGAAAACAACAACCTCCTCGGCGAAACCGTAGCCGTCCGCTACCGTCAGGAATTCACCACGACGACACCCATGCAAGTGGACTACATGGCAATTTCGCCAGTCCAAATCGTTTCCGTCGCCACATCACTAATTCCCTTCCTGGAACACGACGACGCGAACCGAGCTCTGATGGGCTCCAATATGCAGCGCCAAGCAGTGCCATTGCTCAAACCAGAACGACCACTCGTGGGTACAGGTTTGGAAGCTCAAGCAGCGCGAGATTCGGGGATGGTGGTGGTTTCCCGCACCAACGGAGAAGTTGTCTACATCGATGCCACCAGAGTAATCGTCAAATCCCTAGCCCCCGATGCTGAATCCCCTTCATCGGAAGAGTTGTTTATGATTCGGGATTATGACGAACTCAGGGCGAGAAATCCTTCGGCTTTCAAGCAAAAGTATGCTGGGTGCATCGAACATGAGTTACAAAAGTATCAGCGTTCTAACCAGGATACTTGTTTGAATCAGCGTCCGCTGATCTATGAGGGCGATCGCGTCGTAGCCGGTCAAGTCCTCGCCGATGGTTCCTCCACCGAAGGCGCAGAACTAGCCCTGGGACACAACATCCTCGTAGCCTATATGCCCTGGGAAGGCTACAACTACGAAGACGCGATGTTGATTAGCGAACGCCTGGTCTACGAAGATGTTTATACTTCGATTCACATTGAAAAGTATGAAATCGAAGCCCGCCAAACCAAACTCGGCCCTGAAGAAATCACCCGTGAAATTCCCAACGTTGGCGAAGACGCACTACGACAATTAGACGAACAGGGGATTATCCGCAAAGGCGCTTGGGTGGAAGCTAGCGACATTTTGGTCGGTAAAGTAACTCCCAAAGGTGAATCAGACCAACCGCCGGAAGAAAAACTGTTGAGGGCTATTTTTGGCGAAAAAGCGCGAGATGTCCGCGACAATTCCCTGCGCGTTCCCAACGGTGAAAAAGGCCGCGTTGTAGACGTGCGGGTGTTCACCAGAGAACAAGGCGACGAACTACCCCCTGGTGCAAACATGGTAGTCCGAGTTTATGTCGCCCAAAAGCGCAAGATTCAAGTCGGAGACAAAATGGCCGGCCGCCACGGGAATAAGGGTATTGTGTCTCGGATTTTGCCCATGGAGGATATGCCCTATTTGCCGGACGGGACACCGGTTGATATGGTGTTGAATCCCCTAGGTGTACCGTCACGGATGAACGTGGGTCAGATTTTTGAGTGCTTGCTGGGTTGGGCTGGGGAAAATCTGTCGATGCGGTTTAAGATGGTGCCTTTCGATGAAATGCACGGGGCTGAGAAGTCTCGCGAAACTGTGCACGGCAAGTTGCAAGAAGCGCGGGAAAAAACAGGCAAACCCTGGGTGTTTGATGAAAAACATCCAGGCAAGACTATTGTCTATGATGGTCGCACTGGTGAGCCGTTCGATCGCCCTGTGACAGTCGGCATCGCTTATATGCTGAAACTCGTCCACTTGGTAGATGACAAGATTCACGCCCGGAGCACCGGACCTTACTCGTTGGTAACACAACAACCTTTGGGTGGTAAAGCTCAGCAAGGCGGACAGCGGTTTGGGGAAATGGAAGTGTGGGCCTTGGAAGCTTTTGGGGCTGCTTATACTTTGCAGGAGTTGTTGACAGTAAAGTCCGACGATATGCAGGGCAGAAATGAGGCTCTAAATGCGATCGTCAAAGGTAAGGCAATTCCCCGCCCCGGTACTCCAGAATCTTTCAAAGTGTTGATGCGAGAATTGCAATCTTTGTGTTTAGATATTGCTGTTCATAAAGTCAACACATCCGATGATGGTAGCGAGCACGTTGAGGTAGATTTGATGGCAGATGTCGGTAATAGGCGATCGCCCTCTAGACCAACCTATGAATCTCTTTCCCGTGATGAACTAGACGAAGATATGTAGGTATTGGAGATAGTGGATTTGAGATTTTGAGCAACACTAAACCCAAAGTCTCAAATCAACCATCTCAAATAGAAAGCCTCAACATTGTTCGTACCACCCACCGGTAAGATTGCAAATCAACGCTCTAAAAGGGAGAGACGCTGAACATGACCATTGCAAGAGTTGTCCCAGCAATTAATGAAACAGAAATTCACCGCTCAACAGGCTGTATTAATTGGCAAAAAAATAAATTTGGCAACCATTCCGCACCCAAGCAGAACAACAGCAATCAGAATGGAAAAACAAAATTTAGTTATTAGTTAGTGGTTAGTGGTTAGTGGCGGTGTGCCGTGCCCTTCGAGTCCGCGCTTGAGTCAGCCGAGCCCCAGGGTCCGAACCGCTTAGTTGAAGCGTCGAAGTGTTATATGTTAGGGGAAGAACAAATAACCAAGAACAAATAACCAATAACTAATAACCAATAACTAATAACCTCCCCATCACAAATTCACCCCTGCTCAAACCATCGAGCCAACAAAAACAGTAAATCCACAAAAATCATCGACTGTAAATCATCAATTGGAGTCAAAATGGCTAAGTTAGAACAACGCTTTGATTACGTCAAAATAGGATTAGCCTCACCAGAAAGAATTCGACAGTGGGGAGAAAGAACCTTACCCAACGGTCAGATAACCGGAGAAGTAACAAAACCAGAAACAATTAACTATAGAACCTTAAAACCAGAAATGGACGGCTTATTTTGTGAGCGGATTTTTGGGCCGGCGAAGGACTGGGAGTGCCATTGTGGGAAATATAAGAGAGTGAGACATAGGGGAATTGTTTGTGAGAGATGTGGGGTGGAGGTAACGGAGTCGCGGGTGCGTCGTCATAGGATGGGGTTTATTAAGTTGGCGGCGCCGGTGGCTCATGTTTGGTATCTGAAAGGGATTCCTAGCTATATGGCAATTTTGTTGGATATGCCTTTGCGGGATGTGGAGCAGATTGTTTATTTCAATGCTTATGTGGTGTTGAATGCGGGGAATGCGGATAAGTTGCAATACAAGCAGTTGTTGACGGAGGATGCTTGGTTGGAAATTGAGGATGAATTGTATAGCGAGGATTCGACTCTGACGGGGGTGGAAGTGGGTATTGGGGCGGAGGCGTTGCAGGTTTTGTTGCAGAATATTCCTTTGGAGTCGGAGGCAGAAAAACTGCGGGAGGATATTGCGAATGCGAAGGGACAGAAGCGGGCGAAGTTGATTAAACGGTTGCGGGTAATTGATAATTTCATTGCTACTGGTTCGCAGCCGGATTGGATGGTGTTGTCGGTGATTCCGGTGATTCCTCCAGATTTGCGGCCGATGGTGCAGTTGGATGGGGGACGGTTTGCTACTTCGGATTTGAATGACCTTTATCGGCGGGTGATTAATCGGAATAATCGGTTGGCTAGGTTGCAGGAGATTTTGGCACCGGAGATTATTATTCGGAATGAAAAACGGATGTTGCAGGAGGCAGTGGATGCGCTGATTGACAATGGGAGACGGGGTAGGACTGTGGTGGGGGCGAATAATCGGCCGCTGAAGTCTTTGTCGGACATTATTGAGGGGAAACAGGGTAGGTTTCGCCAAAACTTGTTGGGTAAGCGGGTGGATTATTCTGGTCGTTCGGTGATTGTGGTGGGGCCGAAGTTGAAGATTCATCAGTGCGGATTGCCTAGGGAGATGGCGATCGAATTGTTTCAACCTTTTGTGATTCATCGGTTGATTCGTCAGGGGTTGGTGAATAATATCAAGGCTGCGAAGAAGATGATTCAGCGTGGCGATGCTGGGGTGTGGGAGGTGTTGCAGGAGGTGATTGAGGGTCATCCGGTGATGTTGAATCGGGCTCCTACTTTGCACAGGTTGGGGATTCAGGCTTTTGAGCCGATTTTGGTGGATGGGAGGGCGATTCAGTTGCATCCTTTGGTTTGTCCGGCTTTTAATGCGGATTTTGATGGGGACCAAATGGCGGTGCATGTTCCTTTGTCGTTGGAGTCTCAGGCGGAGGCGAGGTTGTTGATGTTGGCTTGTAATAATATTATGTCGCCGGCGACGGGGAGACCGATCGTGACTCCTTCTCAGGATATGGTTTTGGGTTGCTATTATTTGACGGCGGATAATCCTCATGGGCAGAGGGGGGCTGGTCGGTTTTTTGCGAATTTGGATGATGTGGTGGTTGCTTATGAGCAGAAGGTTGTGGATTTGCATTCTTATGTTTGGGTGAGGTTCCAGGGGGTTATTGAGAGTGGGGAACCGGAGGGGGAGCCTTTGAGGATGGAGCGATCGCCTGGGGGAATTGTGACTAAGGAGTATGAGTTTCGTCGGGTTCGGGAGGATGAACAGGGGAATGTGATTAATCAATATATTCGGACTACTCCGGGGAGGGTTATTTATCATCAGACGATTTTGTCGGTGATAAATAATTAGGGCGAGGGTTGATGGTTGATGTGGAGTCAGTTGTTAACTGTTTGCTAAAAAAAGGTGACTGTTTGATACCAATTTTTTATGAGGCTGCATGGAATTTCGATCCCCCCTAACCCCCCTTAGGAAGGGGGGGACAGGATTCTTCTCCAAGTCCCCGCAACGATGCGGGGGGGACAGGATTCTTCTCCAAGTCCCCGCAACGATGCGGGGGGACAGGATTCTTCTCCAAGTCCCCGCAACGATGCGGGGGGACAGGATTCTTCTCCAAGTCCCCGCAACGATGCGGGGGGACAGGATTCTTCTCCAAG